>JAUPLR010000068.1 GCA_030836825.1 Campylobacterota bacterium | reverse complement strand
GATAGAGGATGGGAAGACTGCCAGCATTGGGTACACAACGATAAAAAAATCGTAAAACGAATCAATACCTTGCTCGAAGATATCAAAAGAAATCCAGACGATAGCAGTGGACTTGGTAAGCCCGAACGGTTAAAAGAAAATTATCAAGGGTACTTTTCTCGTAGGATTACAGCAGAACATCGGCTTGTTTACAAAATTATAGAAGATTTGATTGTGGTCGCACAGTGTCGGTATCACTATTGAATTTTTTTTAAAATAACCTGATATTGATACTGAACGAAGTTGAGGTAAGACACTTTTTGGAATCAACGAAAAATGAGGTGTTAGCGGAAAACTAATGTGTCTATAAAGCGGGGGTCATTCCATTTTTTGTTTAAATTAAGTTTCATTACTTTATACTCTGTTCATTCTTAATCAAAAAGGGGTGTCTAAATGAAAAAAATTCTTATGAGTATGGTTGCTGTTGCAGCACTATCAACAGCAGGTTTTGCAACGGTTAATAGCCAAACAGGATGTGGGCTTGGTTCACAAATTATTAAAGATGACAGTTCAGCAGTCATGTTGGCACTTCAAGCAACTACAAACGGTACATCAGGAAACCAAACGTTTGGTGTTACGTCAGGAACTTCTGGATGTAAAAAAGCCAATTTGGTCTTAAATGAGCGTGCAGCAGAGTTTGTAGCGGCAAACATGGATCAGCTTTCACGTGAGATCGCTATGGGTCATGGCGAGAGTGTTGAGACTCTAGCGGAGCTTTTGAATATTGAAAACAAAGCGGCATTTGCGGTTGCATTGCAAGCAAATTACAAAGCTATCTACACCAATGAAAAAGCGGATATGGCAAACGTGCTTGATAACGTTGTCACGATCGCTGGGTAAATTTTCTACAGCTTCGCGCTTTTGCGCGATCTGAGCGCAACTAAGGTTTTTGTTGAAGTTTTTTATTTTACTATGTGTGATGAGCTTTTTGGTCTATGCAACGCCGACCGATGAGCTGATTGCGCAAGCCAACTCTCTCAAACTTTCCGAAACCCGTTATTGGCATCTGTTGACGCATTCTCCTAAGAACGAGAGCGAAATTGACGATAATGCGTTTTTTATGGCACAAGACGGAAAACATAATCTAGCCTCTGAACTGGATGCAACTATCCATCATTTTAATGAGGATACTAACCGGAGCGATGAAAGTCTGTTTTGCCGTTTTCCTGCCAGACGTGCTTGGCTGGAGCATGAGCTGAAGGTTTCGTTTGGACAGGGGGATTGTCATGCGTATGATGCCCTGGTTGCCAAGATGGATCCTCAAAAAGTAACCCTTGTTTTTCCCACCGCGCATATTAACTCTCCTGCCTCGATGTTTGGCCATACCTTTTTGCGCATTGATTCGTCTATGGAATCCAAGCTGATGTCGTATGCGATCAATTATGCGGCACAAACGGATGAAACGAATGGGGTTACGTTTGCCTACAAAGGGCTTTTTGGAGGCTATTTAGGATTTTATTCGATGTTGCCCTATTATGAAAAACTCAAAGAATACCGAGACAGCGAATCGCGTGACGTATGGGAATACGATTTGAATTTAACCCATGATGAGGTTATGGCGATGGTACGCCATATTTGGGAGCTTCAGCGGATTAATTCATGGTATTTCTTTTTTGATGAAAACTGTTCGTATCATATGCTGTGGCTGGCAGAGATTGCCCGTCCGAGTGTGAGATTGAGAGACCATTTTACCTATCATGTCATTCCTCCCGAGACGGTACGCGTGTTTGAGGAAGAGGGGCTTGTCGACACAAAACACTTTCGCCCCTCAAAACGTACGAAGCTTTTGGCGTATGAACAACAGCTGGCCCCTGCATCCATCCAAGCGGCAAAGGCTTTGGCGTCAGGAGATATAAAACCGCAGGAGAAGGCTTTTGGCTCTGAGGATCGGTATACACTTGAAGCAGCGGCGGAGTTGGTTGAGTATGACTACATAGAGGCAAAGCTCACCAAAGAGGTGTACGCAAAGCGTTATCATGAATTGCTGACCAAAAGGGCAAGCTTAGGGCAGGGTGAAGTTTTGCCAATCGCACCCAAATCCAATCCGGACACCGCTCATCATGCAGCACGTATTTCGGTCGCGCAAGGTTGGTTTGAACAGCGTTCACCGCTTTTGATTGGCTGGCGGCCCGCATTTCATGATTTAAGCGAAGACGATACTGGGCATCTTGGCGGTGCGCAGATAGAGTTTTTGGATGTGCAAGCGGGGATGGAGCACCATACGCTTTCTCTGGAAAAATTGACGGTGCTTTCTTTGGCCTCCATCGCTCCGGTAAGCCACTTTTTTAAGCCGTTTTCTTGGCGGATGAAAAGCGGATGGGATCGCGATTATGGATCGGATCGACTTAGCTTCGTAACACGTGTGGGGGCAGGAGCTGCTGTGGGCGATGGTCGAGTGTTTGGGTATTTTTTGAGCGAACCCGAAGTGCGACTTGGGTTTAATACGGATATTGGGATTGGGTTAAGCATGGGCGGCAGTGTGAAATGGGGGAATAGAATGAAAACCCTAGTAGACGTTGGAGAGGTATTTTATCTTGATGCGTCATCGAGAGTTCATGGTTCTATCTCTCATCTGTGGCAATGGGGTCCCTCGGGTAATGTATTTGGCCGTTGGGATGCTGCGAGCCAAGAGAAGCATGAGCGTCGAATATCTGCGGGGATTAACCTTTATTTTTAATATTTTTTTGGCATAATCGTTGCAGCTAATTGTTTTGGAGTTAAATCGTATGATTATACCTGAGTTACGTTTTTCGTTGTGGGCTGATTTTATTGAACGCTCCTTTTTGGACGGAGAGTTCAAAGACCTGATCGCAAGAGGAATCATCAATGGCGCCACCTCGAATCCGGCTATTTTTAAAAATGCTATTTTAACCTCGAGTGCGTACAAAGAGCAACTGTCAACGCTGGGCGACCTAAGCCCAAAAGAAAGATATGAGGCGTTGGCTGTTTTTGATATACAAAAGGCAGCAGATATTTTACGTCCCTTGTATGATGCGCTCGATGATGGGTATGTCAGTATCGAAGTGGATCCCTTTTTATGCGATGATACGCAAGCGACCATTGCAGAAGGTGTTCGTTTGCATCAAACGATCGGGCGTCCTAATGTGATGATAAAGATTCCTGCAACGGAGGCGGGATACGCCGCCATGGAAGCATTGGCTTCGCAGGGTATTGCCGTGAATGCCACGTTGATTTTTTCGGCGTATCAAGCGCTTAAGTGTGCAAAAGCATTTGAAAGGGCGGCGTGCGTAAGCGCAAAAACGGTTGATACGGTTATTAGCGTTTTTGTAAGCCGTATTGATCGTGCTATTGATGAAACGTTGCGAACCAAGGGAGTGAAAACAGGACAGATGGGGATACTTAATGCCGCAGAAATTTATACGGAAGTTCAAGCCCTCAAAGTACCGCAATGCCGTGTTCTTTTTGCCAGTACGGGCGTGAAGGGGGATGAGTTGCGTGCTTCGTATTATATTGATGAGTTGTTGGCTCCTAACAGTATCAATACGGCACCCATTGATACGATTAAAGCGTATGTGCAAAGATCGGATCAACGCATGAGGCTCCCAATCCCCTCGCACGTTATTGACGCACATCGTATTCATGTGGCGCAGGCGGGTGTAAATATGAGCAAGGTGATTGCCCAGCAAATAGACGAAGGCTTGGAAGCGTTTAAAGTCGCTTTTGGTGAAATTTTAAGTACATTGGAGTTAAGTGATGGCAAATGAGGGGCAGCATAGTGTTAATGTAGACGAGCTTAATTTTGAGGTATTGAAAAAGGTGCGGGGTTATTTGCGCCGTATGATTGATGCGGGTGGCAGTGACTTGCACATTAAAGCCAATGGCGTTGTTCGTGCGCGTGTCAATGGGGACATTATTCCTTTGTCGGGAGAGATTCTCTCAAAGGATGATGCCCTTGTTTTTGCGAAAGAACTGTTGCGGACCCGTTTTCATGAATTGGTTGAGAAAAAAGAGCTTGACCTTGTTTATCCCTTTGATGAATTAACTCGTTTTCGTATCAATATCTTTTTCCAGATGGAAGGGATTTCGGCAGTTTTTCGTCTCATTCCGGTCAAAATTTTGACGATTGATGAATTGAGTTTACCCAGCATTGTGCACAGTTTTGCCCAGATGGAGCGTGGTCTTGTCCTCGTAACGGGAGTTACCGGTAGCGGTAAATCGACGACGCTCGCCGCTATCATCAATGAAATTAACTGGAATAAGCGTAAGCATATCATTACGATTGAAGATCCGATTGAGTTTGTTCATAAAGATCGAAAATGTATCGTCAATCAGCGCAGTGTCGGGCAGGACACAACCAGTTTTGGTAATGCTCTTCGTGCGGCACTGCGTGAAGATCCGGACATTATCCTCGTGGGGGAAATGAGGGATATGGAAACGATTGAAATTGCTTTGCACGCGGCAGATACGGGACATTTGGTTTTCTCAACCCTGCATACTTTGGATGCCAAGGAGACCATTAACCGTATTGTTTCGGTATTTCCATCGGTGGAACAAAACCGCGTTCGTATGACGCTTGCGGCGGTTATTAAGGGGGTTATTTCACAGCGGCTTGTACAAACAGTTGAGGGAAAACGGGCGGCAGCGTTGGAGATTTTGGTGCGAACAGCGCGTATTGAACAGCTGATTGCTGAAAATCGTGATTTTGAGATTCCGGATACGATTGCGGACGGTAAAGAGCTGTATGGCTCGCAGACGTTTGATCAGGGGATCTTGGATCTCTATCTCGCCGGGCGTATTAGTCGTGAGGATGCGCTCATGAATGCCACCTCGGCATCGGATTTGAAGCTGAAAATGGAAGGGCTGAGCGGAACGGTGGATAGAAATCAAATGGACAATGAAAATGAGCCTAGAGAATTTGATGAAAGTGAACTGATCGGCTTAAAGCACTAAGGCTAAAATTTAGAATAATTTAATGTATTTTTAAGTATAATGCGTCCCATTTTATTTTGAAGGACACACTATGCTAGAAGGCATCGTTAGAGAGAGTATTGGCAAGCCTGCTACAAAAGCGCTTCGCCGTGATGGTTATCTTATTGCCAACATCTACGGAAAAGGAATTGAGAATGTACACGCTGCATTCAAAATGAATGATTTTATCCGTACGGTACGTAACAAAGAGACAATCGCATTTCCGGTCAATGTAGGCGGAAAAGAGATGAACCTTGTCGTCCAAGGGTATGAGTCTCATCCGGTTTCTGGAAATTTGTTGCACGTCGATTTGATGGTAGCACAGCCTGGCCTTGTTACGCACTATCACATTCCTGTAAAGCCGGTGGGAATTCCTGTCGGTTTGAAAAACAAAGGGATGTTGTTTGTTGCTAAAAAACGTCTTCGCGTTAAAGCGGCCATCGAAAGCTTGCCAAACGCAATCGAAATCAACGTGGCACCGCTTGATTTGGGTGACTCGGTTTTGGTTCGTGATGTAGCCCGTATTGACAATGTTACTTTCACGGATGCCGATCGCGTATCGGTTTTAAGTATCATTAAAGCTAAATAATCATGCTCATCGTCGGGCTTGGAAATCCAGGACCGGCGTACGCGCAAACTCGGCATAATGTCGGGTTTATGGTGATTGATGAACTGCAGCGTCGTCATAATGGTATGAATGTTTCAAAAAGTTCCTTTGATGGGGAATTGTTTAAAATATCCAACCATTTTCTGCTCAAACCCCTTACTTATATGAATCTCTCCGGAAGATCGATCCTCGCCGTTAAAAACTTTTACAAAGTGGATGAGGTGATTGTGATCCATGATGATTTGGACCTTCCTTTTGGTGCGCTGCGTTTCAAAATGGGCGGTGGTCATGGAGGGCATAATGGACTCAAATCTGCGGATGCCGCTATCTCACCCCAATACGTACGTGTGCGTATGGGGATTGGCAAACCCGAACATAAAGCGCAAGTGGCTGATTACGTTTTACACCCTTTTACTTCCGATGAGCAACCGCACCTGAGTGAATGGATCGCAAAGGCTGCCGATGCGGTAGAACTTTTATGGCGCTTGCCTTGTGCCGAAGTCGCGTCAAAGTGTTCTATCAAAGCTTTAAAGGTATAATAAGAACCATTTAATTACAGCTAGGTGTGTATGCTTTTTTTTAAAACGGTCTCGTTTTTATATCTTCGTTATTGTCTTATTATCTTGGCATCGTTAACCGCATTTATGGTGGGTTTTGATCTCATGGGCAATACCGCCGGGCTTCCCTCTTCTGCGAACTTATTGATTATTTATGTTGTGTACAAATGGATGTACGCTATTGATATGATGCTGCCTATTTCATTGGTATTTGCTTTTATCGCGGCGCTTGTTGAGTTGATTCGATCCAATGCATTAACGGCTTTTTACGCCCTTGGGTATTCACGTCTAAAGGTCCTCGTTCCCTTTGTGTTTGTAGCGACTTTTTTGATTTTAGTGCATATTTTTGCACACGCCACCTCTTTTGCGCGGGCGAATGAATATGCCGATAATTTGAGAGAAACCTCTCAAGTGTTAACCCCTACCAATAATTTATTTTTTACCCATGAAGGCAATTATATTTATTTTGGAAGCCTTAACCCATTGACGCAAAGCGCGCAGGAAATACGCATTTTTACCTTTAGTAACGGGATTTTAACCGAAGCATTAAGCGCTCAAGAGGCTCATTATGAAGATCGCTACTGGGTGATACAAAAAGCACATTTGATCCGTCCTCCCGCCGCATTAGATTTGAAGGGTAAGGGAATCGTGACCAAAGATGCCCAAACGATACACGTATTGCATGATTTTCGCCCTAAAATTTTGGATCAAATTTATGAGGGAAAAGTGAATTTTACGATCATGGATGCGTTGGACGCGAAAAAGTTATTAAAAATGCAAAACATTGATCTCTCAAAAGTGACCAGCTCGTTGTACCGTATTTTTGCAACACCGTGGTTTGCGTTGATGATGATTCTTGTTGTGTATACGTATGCTCCTATAGGCGCCCGTTTTGTGAATTTATCCTTTTACAGCTTTGGTGCGATTTTAGGAACGTTGATTGTATGGGGGCTATTGTTTATGAGCGGAGAACTCTCTAACAACAAGACACTTTCCCCAGAGGTAGGGATATTGGCCCCAATCGTCTTGCTTGGGGGATATATGACGCTACGTCTAAGTCGATTTAAGATAAAATCGCACAAAAATTTATCACAAAAAGGTTAACACGTGATCCAATTCCAAGCCTTGGCACAGACCTATGGAACGCCTTTATACGTTTATGATTTTGATGCTATGAAAGAGCAGTTTGAAGCGCTCAAAGTTGCCTTTCGCGGTAGAAAATCAATTCTTGCGTATGCCGTTAAGGCGAATTCGAATTTGAGTGTTATCAAACATTTCGCGGCACAAGGCTCAGGCGCTGATTGTGTTTCTATCGGTGAAGTGCGCCGTGCATTGACGGCAGGTGTCCCTAAGTACCGTGTTATTTTTAGCGGCGTCGGAAAACGGGATGATGAAATTCGTGAAGCAATCGAGCATGACATCTTGTATATCAACGTGGAGAGCGAAGGTGAACTGGGCCGTGTTGAAACGATTGCTAAAGAGCTCAACGTCAAAGCGCGTATCAGCATTCGTGTCAATCCCAACATTGACCCTAAAACCCATCCGTATATCTCTACGGGTCTGCATGATAATAAATTTGGGGTGGAGATTGACGCGGCGAAGCGGATGTACATCCACGCCAAAAATTCTGAGAATCTGGACGCGGTAGGGATTCATTTTCATATTGGAAGCCAACTTACCGACCTAGAACCCATCTATGAAGCGGCAGTTATCGTGGCCGATTTGTTGCGTTCACTGCAAGCAATCGATATTGAGCTGAAGTTTTTTGATATTGGCGGCGGGCTTGGGGTGCGTTATGACAATGAAACGACGATCACTCCGTACGATTACGCGCAAGCGATTTTGGGGGCACTCAAAGGGATTGACGTGACGATCATCTGTGAACCGGGACGTTTTTTGACCGCGAATGCCGGATATTTTTTGACAAAAGTGTTGTACGAGAAGCAAAATGGGACAAAACGCTTTGTGGTGGTGGATGGCGCCATGAATGACTTGATCCGCCCGAGTTTGTACAATGCGTATCACCGTATCGAAGCTATCGGGAAAACCTCTGACATGACGCCGGTCGATGTGGTAGGCCCTGTTTGCGAAAGTGGTGACTTTTTAGCCAAAAATTATCCCCTTCCTGCGATGGAGCATAACGATTTATTGGTTGTGCACAGTGCAGGCGCTTATGGTTTTGGGATGGGGAGCAACTATAATACGCGTGGTCGTTGCGCAGAAATAGCCGTGGAAAACGGGGAAGCGCGTATCATCCGTGCGCGGGAAACGTTTGACGATTTGATCGCATTAGAGCGTGAGTACCTGTAATGTTTTTTATTGACGTGCAAGGGACTTTGATAGAGGACAACAGCAAACAACCCATTCGTGGTGCTGTTGCGTTTATCGACCATTTGAACACGTCCAATATTCCGTATATGGTAATCACCAACAGTACGAAGTATGCCAGCGATGAATTTTTGGCGTATTTGCATTCGATTGGATTGGAAATACCAAAAGATCATTATCTCGATCCGTTGATGGTACTGGAACGTCATATTAAACCTAATGAAAAAATAGCGGCCTACGGATCAAAAGCTTTTCTTGACGTGTTGGCAAGCATGGAATATACCCTCGATTATGCGCAACCCGATGTCGTATTGATCGCCATTAAAGAAGATTTTTCCAGCCATGAGTACGCGCAGATGATAGCGTTTATTTTATCAGGTGCACGCTTGGTTGGGATGCATGAGACGTCGTTGTATGCCAAAAACAATAAGCGCTATCCTGGGGTAGGCGCCGTGTTAAAAATGTTGGAATTTGCAACCTCTTGTCCCTATACGGTTGTCGGTAAACCAAGCAAGCCTTTTTTTGATGAAGCCTTGATTCGCATGAGCAAACAGCATGAGAGCGTACGTTTTGAAGACATTAGCATCATCAGCGATGATATGAGCGGTGATCTCATAGGGGCACAGGAGCTGGGGATGAAGGGGCTGTTTGTCTTGAGCGGGAAATATCGCAATAGGGATGAAATCCTGCCAAAATTGAGCTTACAGCAGCAGCCTTATGCGGTATATGAGGACATGCAAGAGGTATTGGAGAATTTATGAATACATTAGAAGAGTGCCGAAGCCTTATTGATACGCTGGACAACGAAATCATGGCGTTATTGAATCGTCGCATGGAAGTAGTACGGCGCGTGGGAGAGATCAAGCATGAGAGCAAAAGCGCGATTTATCGTCCTGAGCGGGAAAAATCGATTATCGATCGTTTGAGTCAGCTCAGCCTAGACAGCAGCGGGTTGTTGAATCGCCCTGCAATTGAAGCTATTTTTCTCGAAATCTTTGCAGTATCTCGAAATTTGGAATTACCGGAGCGCATTGCCTATTTGGGACCGGAGGGAAGCTTTACCCATCAAGCTGCAGAATCGCGTTTTGGGGCGATGAGCGACTATCTCTCGTTGGGGTCTATTGAAGCCGTTTTTAAAACACTCGAAGCGGGTCGTGCCAAGTTTGGCGTAGTCCCGATTGAAAACAGCCGCGATGGAGTTGTCGGTGAGACATTGGATCTTTTAGGCAAAGGAAGTGTCAAGATTGTGGCAGAGTTGTACATGCCTATACACATGGCATTTGTGTCAAAAGCGGAAAAACTGCATCAAATTAAACGCATTTATTCCAAAGACAAGGGATTCGGACAGTGCCGTGAGTTTTTGCTGGAACACGGCTTTGAGAGGATTGAACATATCCCCGTGGAATCGACAGCGAAAGCAGCTGTTTTAGCATCCAAAGATCCAGAAGCTGCGGCAATATGTTCCCACATTGCGGCTAAACTGTACGGGGTGCCGACGTTGTTTGAAAACATCGAAGACACGCACAGCAATGCAACGCGATTTTTTATTCTAAGTGATTTTAAAAATGCTGCCAGCGGTGAAGATAAAACATCGATTTTGGTACGGTTGAGGGATGCTCAAAAAGCAGGGGCTTTGGTTCACTTCTTGGAAGACTTTGATGCAGCTGCGATTAATCTCAGCAAAATCGAAAGTCGGCCCTCCAGAGAAAATGACGGGTTTAGTTACTGGTTTTTCATAGATTTTTTTGGTCACATAGATGAGCCTAGAATAAAGAAAATGATGGAAAAACATGTGAATGAAGTGACTTGGCTAGGAAGCTACGTAAAGGGAGAATTATGAATTTTAACAGTGCATTAGAGAACATAAAAAGCTATGAGGCAGGTAAGCCCATTGAGCTTGTGGTGCGTGAGTACGGTATTGATAAGGATCGTATTGTAAAATTGGCAAGTAATGAAAATCCGTTTGGATGTTCCCCAAAGGTCAAAGAGGCTGTCCGTAACATCATCGACAATATGTCTTTGTATCCGGATGATTCGATGGTGAAGCTGAAAAAGGCTCTTGGCGATAAATACAGTATCGGTTTGGATGAAATGGTGATTGGTGCCGGAAGTGATCAAGTCATCGAATTTGCAATCCATGCCAAGGCGCATAACGGTTCAAAAGTATTGATGAACAGCGTTACGTTTGCGATGTATGAAATCTATGCGAAGCAAGTGGGTGCCGTGATTGTCCGTACGGCATCAATGCAACACGATATGGACGAATTTTACGCATTGTATCAAGAACATAAACCCTCCATTATCTTCTTGTGTACCCCCAATAATCCAACGGGGGATGCTATTGAAGCCCAAGCGATGCTCTCTTTTATTGAAAAAATAGACAGCGATACTTTGGTCATCGTAGATGGTGCCTACATGGAATATGCGCGTTTTAAAGACCCCGCAAAAGCAGTGGACCCTAAAGCGCTCATTGGAAGATTTGATAACGTTTTATTTCTAGGGACATTTTCAAAAGCATACGGGTTGGGCGGAATGCGTGTTGGGTATGGGATCGCGCAAGCACCTATTATTAAAGCGCTGTATAAAGTGCGTCCCCCGTTTAATATCACGACCCTTTCGCTTGAAGCTGCTTCTGTGGCACTGGAAGATGAAGGATTTGTGAACGAATGCATTGCCGATAATTTTAACCAAATGAAGCGATACGAAGCGTTTGCGCAGACGAAAAAGATCGAAATAATAGACAGTTATACCAATTTTGTCACATTATCGCTTTCTAAAGAGAAAAATTCAGCTCAAATAGCACAAGCATTGTTAAAAAAGGGTATGATTATACGTGATTTAAGCAGTTATGGATTAAATGCCATTCGTGTGACGATTGGTACGGAAGTACAGAACAGTCGATTCTTCGAGCTCGCTGAGCCGTTATTATAATAATTATTTAGGTACCAATGGATTTTAAAGCCCTTTTTTCGCAACTTGTTGTTTTATTTAATAAGCTAACACAAGCACAAAAAATAATTATTGGCGTGGCCGTCGCCAGCATCATCGGTTTTCTTTTATTTCTCGTTATTTTTACGACGGATCCAAAAAAAGGGAGCGAAGAAGGCTATCAAGTTCTCTTTGAGCAGTTGACGCCACAGGATGCCGCCCAAGTGATTGAACAACTTGAAAAAGACAAGATTCCCTATAGAATACCTCGAGACAATGTCATAGAAGTGCCCAAGGAAGTGGTTTACAAAGAACGCATCACGATTGCTTCGATGGGAATCCCCAAAGAAGGGCATGTCGGTTTCGAACTGTTTGATAAACAAGAATTTGGGGCAACCAATTTTGATCAAGAGGTAAAGTTTAGACGTGCTTTGGAGGGTGAATTGGCACGCTCTATTGATTCGCTTGCGCCCGTTGAAAAATCAAGCGTTTCCCTTGCCCTCCCCAAAGAGACTCTTTTCGTTTCCGAAGCAGTGCAGCCCTCTGCGTCGGTTATGGTTCAGTTGTACGCTGATCGTAAGCTTACGTCCAAGCAAATACGCGGGATTAAGAAACTCGTAGCTTCCGCTGTTCCGAAACTAACCGTTGAAAATGTCACGCTGATCGATTCTGAGGGTGAAAGTCTTGGGGATAATTCGGATGAAGCAATGATGGGTGAACTTTCCCAAATGCAACAGCAGTATAAAACGAAAGAAGAAAAGAAACAAGAAGAAAAAATACTCAATGTCCTTGCCCCTTTTATTGGAGGAAAAGATCGAGTCGTTGCCAAGGTAACAATAGAATATGACTTTTCAGAGCAAAGTTCGACGTCTGAAAAATATGATCCGGAAAATGTGGTTCGCAGTGAACAGACATTGGAAGAAAAACGTGATGGGCAAACCCCTCCTCAAGTAGGAGGCGTTCCAGGGGCTGTGAGTAATATTGGTCCGGTTGAGGGATTGAATGCGCAAGGGGCAGGGGAAAAGTACGAAAAAACACAGGGAACCACCAACTATGAAATTTCTAAAACAGTGTCTACTACCAAGCAGGAATTTGCGCGTATCAAGAGAATAACGGCAGCCGTTGTTGTGGATGGAAAATATGAGCTCAAAAAAGAGACGAATGGCTTGGCAGGAGAAGAAGTTGCTTATATTCCTCTTGACCAAACACAAATAGATGCCATTACCTCTTTGGTTAAGCAGTCTATTGGGATTGATGATGCTCGTGGAGACTTGGTAACCGTTCGAAATTTTGAATTCCAAAATTCTAAAAATGCGTTGTCGCCGCAAAATGCGGTATCCAAGACTACCGAATTCTTCGCAACGTACATCAAGCCAATGATGCCGGTGTTAAAATATTTGCTGGTGGCTATAATCTTATTTATTGCGTATCGAAAAGTGATTCTCCCGTTTGCCGATCGCATGTTGGAATTCAGTCGAGAAGAAGAAGAATTTAATCGCCCTGTATTGGATATTTCTGACGATGAGAGCGAAGATTTGGTAGAAAAAGTAAACGAAATGCGCAAAAAAGTAGAAGGTCAGTTGGGTATTGGGGATAACTTTAGCGAAGATGATCTCAAATACGATGTGTTGCTTGAAAAAATACGTGAGATAACGGAAGAACGCCCAGAAGAGATTGCTTCTTTGGTTCAAACATTATTGAATGAAGAGATGCCCTCAAGGGCCTAGCAGAGGGACAATAAAATGGGACTAAATCCAGTACAGCAAATACAGTTTGACTCAATGACAATGGCGGAGAAAGTAGCCATTTTGCTCATTCAGCTGGGCGAAGAATCAACCGCGCAAGTTTTTGGACGGTTGTCGGTGGAGACCATTACGGAAATATCCAGACACATTGCCGAGCATCGTACCATTGAAAAAAGCATTGGCGCGGCTGTTTTGGAAGAATTTTACGCCATTATTCAATCCAACCAATACCTCAACAGTGGCGGTATCGAGTTTGCTCGTGAAATTCTCTATAAAGCGCTTGGACCGGATGAAGCGAAGAAAGTTATGGACCGACTGTCAAAAATGACGCAAGGGGCGCAAAATTTCGCGTATCTTGCCAAGATTAAACCGCAGCAGCTTTCCGATTTTATCGTGACAGAGCATCCCCAAACGATTGCGCTTATTTTGGCGCATATGGAGCCATCAGCCGCAGCGGAAACTCTCGCCTTGTTCACGGATGATTTGCGCTCAGAAGTAGCCATGCGTATGGCAAAACTAGGGGATATTTCTCCCTCGATTATCAAACGCGTTAGTGCGGTGCTTGAGTCCAAGCTTGAAGCGTTGGCAACCTATAAAGTTGAGGTTGGCGGACCGCGCGCTGTTGCTGACATCTTTAATCGTCTCGGTACGACCGCATCCAAAGCAACATTATCTCAAATCGAGCAACTGGATCAAGAGCTTGCGTCATCGATTAAAGAGATGATGTTTACGTTTGAAGACATCGCGACATTGGACGTTAACAGCGTACGAGAAATTCTTAAAGCAGTGGACAAGGGCGATCTTATGCTGGCGCTCAAGAGCGCTCCAGAAGAACTCAAAGAAAAATTTTACGCGAATATGTCACAAAGAGCGAAGGATACCTTTATCGAAGAGTTGCAATTCTTGGGCGCTGTTAGGATGAAAGAAGTTGAGGCATCGCAGCGTAAGATCGTTGATGCCGTTCAAGCGCTCGCAGAGCAAGGTGTCGTACAGCTGGGCGCTACCGAAGAGATGATTGACTAAGCCATGATAGAAGATTCTATTATCACGAAAGAAAACCTCAATGAGCATACCGTAGGGAAGTATCAATTCAAAATTCTTTCGGCGTTAAGTGGGGCAAGCGTTCATGAAGCGGCTGAGGAATTGGGGCTAGAACACACCTCAATCAACAGCGAAGAGACGCAATCGCGTTATGACGAAGCGCAACCTTCACATTCTCATAAAGATGAATTGATTGAATCGCTGTTAAAAAAAGCCGATGAAATGAGCTCGAATTTCATAAAAATGCAAATGAAATTGGAAAGTGTTCAAGAGGAAAATGCTGCGACGTTGGAATTGGTAAAAAAGACAAGCTATGACGAAGGTTTTGCAGCCGGCGTTTTAAGTGAGCAAGCTCAGGAGAGTAATCGTAAACAAAATGGACAAGAACAGGTTGCCGGTTCTGTAAAAACACTCGAAGACGCAGCCGAAAAGTACAGCAGTGCGCTGGAAGCAATAAAAAAAGAGCTAACCTATACCGCACTTGAAATCGCCAGTGAAGTCATTGGGGTGGAAGCGCAAGAAAATGGTGCTAAAATTGCGGCAAAGCTCGCGGCGGATCTTATCGAAGAACTGGGCGAAGCTTCTAAAATCACTTTGCGGGTCAACCCCAATGACCATGGCTTTATTTCTGAAAAAGTGGGGTCGCTTTCGCATGTTGAAGTTTTATCGGATCGTGCGATTAGTTCCGGCGGTGTAGTTGCCATCAGTGATTTGGGTAACATCGATTCGCAGATTAAAAAACGGTTTGAACGATTAAAACGATCCTTATTATTAGAGTCTTAAGTTAGGTTGCCATGAACATAAAAGAGGATACCCAAGAACAGCTCAAAGAGCTTTCACAAAAAATACGAGATCGTATATTGGATGTTGTTAGTCGTAATGGCGGACATCTGAGTTCTACGCTTGGAGCAACTGAAATTATAATTGCGATGCACAAAGTTTTTGATGCTACGAAAGATCCTTTTATCTTCGATGTCTCACATCAGGCGTATGCGCATAAGTTATTGACCGATCGCTGGGATGAATTTGAGACATTGCGTCAGTTTGGCGGCATGAGCGGATACACTAAACCCAGTGAATCCAAATATGATTATTTTATGGCAGGGCACAGTTCGACATCCATATCGCTAGGAGTAGGTGCTGCAAAGGCTATAGCGCTCAAAGGTGAGGAATCAACACGGATACCCGTCATATTGATTGGTGATGGTTCTATGAGCGCAGGAATGGTCTATGAGGCGCTAAATGAACTGGGTGATCTAAAATATCCAATGGTGATTATTCTCAATGATAACGAGATGAGTATTGCTAAGCCCATAGGGGCGATCAGCCGAATGTTGAGCTCTGCGATGGCGAGCCCGTTTTATCAGCGGTTTAAAAAGAAAACAGAGCAGTTTGTGGATAATTTTGGAGAAGGGGCCCATTATCTTGCAAAACGGTTTGAAGAGGCATTTAAGCTCATTACTCCCGGTATTTTGTTTGAAGAGATGGGCATCGAATACATAGGACCTATTGATGGTCATGATGTGAAATCCTTGATTGATATATTGACCGTAGCAAAAGGGATGGGAAAACCTGTTTTGGTACATGCACAAACGATCAAAGGCAAGGGCTATGAAATAGCGGAGGGGAAACATGAAAAATGGCATGGCGTTTCCCCTTTTGATCTCAAAAGCGGTACGGCAAATGCCAAAAATAGCGCTAAAAACGCAACACAGATTTATGCTGAGGCATTGATGTATCAAGCGGATACGAATCCAAAAATCGTGGGGGTTACCGCGGCAATGCCAAGCGGTACGGGATTGAGTGCGGTCATGGAAAAATATCCCGATCGTTTTTGGGATGTTGCGATAGCCGAACAGCACGCGGTAACCTCGATGGCAGCCATGGCAAAAGAAGGATTCAAACCGTTTTGTACCATCTATTCTACGTTTTTACAGCGCGGGTACGATCAGATAATCCATGATGTGTGCCTAATGGATCTTCCCGTCGTGTTTGCCCTTGATCGTGCAGGTATCGTTGGAGAAGACGGTGAAACGCATCAGGGCGCTTTTGACATCGGTTTTTTACGTATCTTGCCAAACATGACCTTGTGCGCACCTCGAGATGAAGAGTCGTTTCATCAAATCATTGCCTTTGCCGCACAGCATGATCATCCGTGCGCCATCCGTTATCCGAGAGGCCCTTTTTTAGCGGCAGATTTACCAGATCCGGCTGCGTATGAGCTGGGCAAATCACAGCTTTTAGTGGAAAATGGGTCAAACGATTTGTTTATCGGATACGGTAATGGTGTCGGGCGTGCGGCGCAGAGTATGGAGTTTATGAGTCAGAAGCCTTCGTTATTGGATTTACGTTTTGTAAAGCCGTTGGATGATGAGATGCTGCGACGCATGGCTGCATTGCACAAGAAATGGTACGTCTTTAGCGATTCGGCGCGCTTGGGCGGTGTGGGCAGTGCGTTACTTGAATGGTTGAGCGATGAGCAAATTTTGGATGTTGCCGTGGTGAGTTTTGAATACGATGATGCGTACATCAAGCATGGCAATACGACTCTGGTCGAAGAGTCTTTGGGGATATTGCCGCAACAGTTGGCTATGCGGGTAATGAACGCAACACGATAACCCCTGCAATCCGTCCTGTGCGTTGATGGTCGGCTCGGTAGGAAAAATAGTCCCCGTTATGGCAAGACGTACAGTGGGACGCTGACTCGATGCATCGTGAGGAAACCCTCATCGCGCGCAACTGAAGGTACAAAATTGTGTTGACATCCAAATAAACTTTCTCTTTTTGATGCAGTAAAGCGTTTTCATACCCTTTTTCTTTTACGTCGTCGGCAATGGTCTCGTTGATCTCATAGCAACATCCGTGGATTGAGGGACCCAATGTAATTAGCACCTCTTCCGGTGAGGTTCCAAAGTGTTTTTCCATAGCGTGCAGAGTTTTTGGCACAATACTCTTAAGTGCGCCGGCACGTCCTGCGTGGACAGCCCCAATCGCATGGTTTTTTGGGTCATAGATGAGGACAGGTGTACAATCGGCACTCATAACCATCAGCGGTACATTGACGCGATTGGTTATCAATGCGTCGCATTGGGGAGGTGATTCAAAGTTCATGGTAGAAGATACAACGGTAACGATGTCCGAGTGAATTTGGCGCATGTGGATGAGCCTACGGGGGTTATAGTTGAGTTTTTCGCCCAAAAGACGATGATTTTCAACGACATCTTCCTCTGTGTCTCCGACATGAAAGGCGAGATTGAGTGTTCCATAGGGAGATTGTGAGACGCCACCCTCCCGCGTTGTGAAATGAGCCGTTACGTATGGGTACTCGTTGATATTCTCACAGGGAAGCAGGTTCATGAAAAAACGGAAGCGAGCTTAAGCGGGAACCTATTGGTTCTCTGCGAGCATATTGTCAAGCAGAACAAAGAGACGATCGCTGGCGGTTTCCATCTCTTTGAAGTTGGTGATAATTTCATTGCTATGGGATAGCATACGCTCTTGCCCCTCATCGATTAAGGTAAGATTTTTATTGGCATTGGCATGAACCACTGCGTGCGGATCTTTCATGAGGCCATAGCTATTGGTGCGCCCAAAGCGCTCTTTGCCCTCGTCGTCGTACCATTTGCCCATACGGCACTGGTGTGAATCGACGATATCGGCTTGCGGAGTACACTGCATAACGCTGTTGTATGCCCGTGCTTTGTAAAGAATATGATCAATTTTTGCCAAGATAATAAAAGTGCTGTTCTCCATACGGTGGGACAAATGAACGATTTTAGACGAGCCTTCGTTGAGTTGAACGAGAGTGCCCTCGAAATTGATAATGCTGGAACTGGAGCGTTCTACCACCTCGTTCATCTCTTCGGCGCTGGATTGGATTTCACTCACATCTTGTTGTAAGGAGTTGATGGATACGGATATTTCTCCCGTCGCTTTGTGGGTGCGTTCCGCAAGTTTACGTACTTCGTCCGCAACAACGGCAAAGCCTCGACCATGCTCACCGGCACGTGCAGCTTCAATCGCGGCATTAAGGGCGAGAAGATTGGTTTGATCGGCGATATCGGTAATGAGCTGAATAACGGAATTGATCTCTTTTGTGCGAGACGTTATGTGCCCGATGGCGTCATTGTTGTTGCTTACTTTTTCGTTGAGCATATTGAGTTCATTGATGATAATAGAAATGGTATCGCGACTGTTATTCGCGAGGTTTGCAGCATTGCTTGTTGCGCTAGTGACTCCCTTTAGGTCTTGAATGTTATGATTCAGATCGTTTTGTATGACGCTGAGACTTTCAGTAACGTTGACGCTGAGTTGGCTGAGTTCAGAGTTGAGGATATCGCGACGTTGTTTCGCCTCTTGCTCTTTCATAATCGTAATACTTTTATCGACATTGTCAATTGCATCGACAAATTCGCCGTGCATTCCATCACTGGAAAGTTTATGGGAAAAGTCACCTTTGGTAGCACCGGAGATGGAGGTGTTGATTTGTTGGATGAAATTTTGCATTTGGGAAATGAGCTGGCTCAACGCACTGCCCATGATGCCAAGCTCGGTTTCCGGACAATTATTTGTTTTGCAGTCGTTGAATTTTTCGTTGAAATTTCCTTGTGAGACATGCGTAATAAGTTTGGTGAACTGATTCAACGCAACGGTGATTGAGCGTCGTACCATACTTGCAAAGAGAAAAATGATAACAGCGACCAAGACTCCTGTGATTAATACAAAATATTTGTAAAATTCTATTTCACTGTGCATCTTAGTTGAGGCGCTTTCGAGATCCTCCTGTTTGTCTTTGACAACTTTTTCAAAAGTCTCACGCGAAGCATCGGCAAGAGGGGTCATCTGAAATTTGTACGCGGCATAGATAGACGACGTATTACTCGAAATCGTCGCAGGGTCCAACGCTTTCATCATTGTTAGTGTGTTCTTTAAAAACAGCTGAGTGCTCTCTTTTGCTTTTGCGACCATCTCTTTTTCAACATCGTGCAAGATGGTTTTTTCGAGTATCTCGAAGTCGTCATTAATGATCTTGGTATGTTCTTCGAGTTTGGCAATATTTTTGGTGTAATCACCGCCTAGCATGATGTCACGGCTGGTTCGGCTTACATAATTAAGTTCTTTTTCGATGTCTTGAGCGGTAATAGCTCCTGTAATCGTCTTGTTTTGAAGTTCTTCATATTGATTTTCTAAGCTGACCATTGCAAAATACACAAAAATAGAAGCACCAACTACGGCGACTGTCGCCGCGGTTACGAGATAATTCATTTTTTGACTAATGCTCATTTTTTGGAGTGCTTGATCGAACATAATGCTACCTTTTTTAACAGATGTCTAATGCTATAATCGCCATTATAGTCATATTTTTGTAATAATACAGTAAATCTCTCTCAACCTTGAGTAAGAGTAGTTGGGTACAATTACCGCAATTGCAGAATATGAGGAAAATTTAGTGAAGATGAGACAGATGCAATCCCTCCGATTGGAGGGGCGGAACGTGGAAGATAAGCGAAATGAGGTGCGTCGCTATTTCCACCAAAGCTTTGATTTATTTGAGTCGCTGTTTGAGCTTTTTAGATCTGAAGATGTTTTTTACGAGCAACCCGAGCCCACTCGACATCCGATGATTTTTTATTTTGGGCATACGGCTGTTTTTTACATTAATAAGCTTATTTTATCGGGAGTTCTAAAAGAAGGGATCAATCCACGTTTCGAAGCACTTTTTGCGGTAGGGGTGGATGAGATGATCTGGGACAATATGAATGAGCAGTTTGAGGGCTTTGGGGTTGAGACCGTACGCGAATATCGCAAGGCGGTGCGCACTGCTGTGGATGCGCTTATAAGGCAACTGCCGCTTGCACTCCCGATTACGCAAAAGGATCCTTTTTGGGCGATACTCATGGGTTGTGAACATGAGCGGATTCATATCGAGACGTCCAGCGTATTGCACCGGCAGATGCCGCTTGAGTTCATTCAAAGCCATGACGATTTTTCCGTGTGCCCACTGAGTGGTGAATGTCTTGAAAATACGATGGTGCCTATTCGTGGCGCAACGATTACGCTGGGCAAGGGTCAAGACGATCATGGGCTTTACGGATGGGATAACGAATACGGAACCACGACGTATGACGTGGAAGATTTTGAAACGTCATTGTTTTTGGTCAGCAATGGCGAATATTTGGAGTTTGTCAATGCAAATGGGTACAAGATTCAGCGTTGGTGGGATGAAGAGGGGTTAAAATATTTATCGTTACGCAATGCTGTATGTCCACCGTTTTGGGTACCGCAAAGCGATGGCAGCTACACGTACCGTTCGCTGACACAAGAGATAGAAATGCCTTATAACTGGCCTGTAGAGGTCAATGCGCTTGAAGCACAGGCGTTTTGTCGATGGAAGAGTGCTCAAGAGGGGAGGGAATATCGGCTTCCAAGTGAAGCAGAATATGGGGTACTACTCCAAGAGTGCGGAATAAATAATGATATTTTTGATGACAATACTGCTAATATTAATCTTGCCCATTTTGCGTCATCGGTCCCTGTAGATACGTTTTTCCATAGCAAAGTGTACGATGCGGTGGGCAATGTTTGGCAATGGACGAGTACGGCAATGGATGGGTTTGAGGGGTTTACGACGCATCCCCTGTACGACGATTTTTCAGTTCCGACATTCGACACGAAACACAATATTCTCAAAGGGGGATCGTGGATCTCTACGGGCAATGAGATTGTAAGGAGTTCTCGTTACGCATTTAGACGCCATTTCATACAGCACGCAGGGTTTCGCTATGTGGTTGATTGATGGATGATTTTGGCTTTGTTGATCGCTTAGGAAGCAACGCTGAAAAATATACACTCAAAAAAAAGCTTTTTGGTACGGATGATGTTATGCCAATGTGGGTTGCGGATATGGATATTGCAACCCCTATATGCGTTTTGGAAGCCGTACGTGAGCGACTGAACCATCCTGTCGTCGGTTATGAGATTATGCGGGATCGCGCCTATACGGCACAGTGTGATTGGACTTTACGTCATCATGATTGGGAAATAGATCCCCGGTGGTTGAGCTACTCTCCCTCGGTAGTCGCATCGATCGGGTGCGCCATACGGGCATTTAGCGAGGAGGGGGATGAAGTTATTGTTCAAAGCCCCGTTTATCCTCCGTTTTATGACATGGTACGCAAACATAATCGAAAGCTTGTGCTCAATCCGCTGGTCAGAGACGAGGGGGGAGTTTATCGATTTGACTACGACGATTTAAAAGCTAAAATCACCCCCAGAACAAAACTTTTATTGCTTTGTTCTCCTCATAATCCCGTAGGGCGGGTTTGGTTGCGCAAAGAGTTGTTGGAACTTGGAAAACTATGTTTGGAAAACGGCATTGTAATCATCAGCGATGAGGTGCATGGTGACATTATTTTCCCTGAAAATACCCATCTCCCCATGGCGTCACTATCGGAAACATTGCGGGACAATACGGTGACCTTGATGGGACCTGGAAAAACATTTAATATGGCGGGATTTTCAATATCAACGGTTGCCATTGCCTCACCAACGCTTCGTGAGCGTTACCGTACTGAGTTACAAAAAGTACATTATGCAGAGGGTGCGGTGCTGTCACATATTGCGTTTGAAGCAGCCTATGCCCATGGTGATCAATGGCATGAAGGCTTGATGAACCATTTGACTGTCAATCGAGAGATGATTGAACGGTGGTGCAAGGTCCATCCGATGATTGGATTTACCAAGCCGCAGGGGACCTACCTCGCATGGTTGGATTGTCGTGCACTCGAAATGGGGGATTGGGAACTGCGGGACTTTTTTATCACGCAAGCGGGTCTCGGGCTCAGTGCGGGTTTGAGTTTTGGAAAAGAGGGGTCTGGATTTATGCGTCTGAATTTTGCGGTTACACGGGAAATTTTAGCAAAAGCATTGGATCAATTGACGAGCGCCTTGGAGAAAAATGGCTATGGATGAGAAGATAAAGAAATTTATTGCCAAACATCATCTCCTCTCCCTAGCTACTTTTGGGGAGTCTTTGTGGTGCTGCTCAGCATTTTATGTTTTTGACGCAGATGCGGCTGTTTTTATCCTCGCATCGGAGGAGCAAACCGTTCATATTCAAAACAGTAAACTAAATACACGCGTAGCAGGTACCATAGCGCACGAGACAAAAGTGGTGGGAAAAATTCAGGGGATACAATTTGTAGGAACGATCAGCACGGTTGAAGATAAACGTGAAAAAGCCCTTTATCTGAAAAGATTTCCGTATGCGTTAGCCATGAATCCGATGCTGTGGAAGATAGAGCTTGAGACGATCAAAATGACGGACAATACTCTTGGGTTTGGAAAAAAACTTATTTGGAATCGGGAAATTTAGAGGTAAAAAAACTGCACGGTTTCCCACTGGAACTCAATACGACTTGAGAGGGGAGAAATTTGCTTTTAAACCCGTATGCTTTGCATCCATGAGGCTGATGTGCTTCCCAAGTGACAAAATAATAAGTGCATTTGTGACAATTGATTTTTTGCATAGGGAATTTTACCTATAATTTCACACTTTGAAAAGGAAAAATATGAATAAATTACTCGGTATGTTTGAACTTCAGCAAGAGCTTAACGATTCCACCAATGGAAAAGGGTGGGAAAACGGGACAACGAAAAACGGTAAAAAAATCAATTGGCGCCGTTGCATTACGATGGAGTCTGCCGAGATGATCGATTCTTTCGGATGGAAACATTGGAAAAGCATCGCGCAAGAGACCGATTATGCGAATTTGCAAATCGAAATCGTTGATGTGTGGCACTTTGTCATGAGTTTGGTATTAGAGTTTGCGCACAAAACGGGGACAGAAACGATTTCTGAACTGGTTGAGCGAATTGCACAAACGCCAGAGTATCAAAAGATCAATAGTGATGCAGCATTGAGCTTTGGTGGCGATGATCTTCTGATGTTTCGTATCGAAAACGTGATGCGTCTCTCTCTTATCCCCGTATCGCCTGAAATGATCGGCGCCTTGATCGAAGAGTTTTTTGAACTGGCTCATTTGGGCGCATTAAACGCAACACAGCTCTATCGTCTCTACGTCGGTAAAAACATTCTCAATCAGTTCCGTCAAGATCACGGGTATAAAGAGGGCAGTTATATTAAGGTATGGAACGGCGAAGAGGACAATGCGGTCATGAAACGTGCTTGGGACGAGAATCCTGATATGGCACCTAAGCAGCTCTATGATGCTCTAAAATCTGCTTACCCCGCATAAATTTCGTTAAATTCGCTTTTCCACCGTTTGTGGCACCAGAACCAGAGTTTTGGGTGGGCGCGAATGACTCTTTCCAGATCGTCCACTTGTTTTTGAGTGGCGTTTGCAATGCTTTTTGCCTCCGAATCGCCCACTTCAATAGGTTCTTCAAAATGGATGGTGTAGTTTTTGGCATCAACCGTGGTGATATACACCCCTACGATGGGTGCATGAAACTTTGCCCCTAAAAGTGCAGCCGATGAGTTGTGATAGGTTGTGCGATCAAAAAAGTTTGTTAGAACGCCGGTGCGTTTATTGCTGGCTTGGTCAATCATGAGCAGAATCGAGCGTCCGTTTTTAAGCGCTTTGGCAATGTGTTTGAGGGCGCCGTTTTTTTCGGCGAGCTCCATGCGATGATTGGTGCGTGCTTGGAGCAAATAGGGATCATACGCCGAAGCGCTGAACTCTTTGTAGATAGAGGATACAGGAGTGATGAGGGAGGAGAGCGCCGCGCCGCCAAGTTCCCAATTCCCAAAATGGGCGGAAACAAAAATAATACTGCGCCCGTCCCTCAACAAAACATCCACGACTTCGCGATTGTCAAAGGTTACCGTGCGTAACAAGTCAGAGGCGCTATTGCGTCGGTTTTCCATGGTTTGCAGTACGTTGAGTGCCAGATTTTTATAGCAATAACGCTCAACCTCGTTTTTTTGAGCGTTAGTGAGTTCATCTTTGAACGCAAAATTGAGATTGGCTTGGATAATGCGATTGCGAGAAAATGCGAGCAGATGCGCCAGTGCCGCCAAAGAGGTAAATAGTCCTTTACGTAAAAATCCAGGTAAAAGCATGAGTAAAAAATCAAGGAGTAAAAAAAGCTTATACCCTATCATAAGAGTTCCTGTGCTTTTTTAAAAATTACGCTAGGGGATATTTCGCCAATACTAAAATCATTTTTATTGATGTGAAAAATATTTACTTTTGAGGGTGATTTGATAAAAGTATTGATGGGCGTGGGATAGATCATTCGTTCATTTGTGGGACCAAAAAGGGTGATTGATGGGCGGTTCATTGCCCACGCGATGTGGGTGGGTCCTGTATCATTGCCTATCGTCAGAGTGCAGCTGGCGATACAGGAAACGAGTTCTTTGAGCGACATTTTTTCTGAAACGGAGGCATTGGCGCAGTGTTGTGCTATCCATTGGGCATCGTCGTATTCTTGGGAACTTCCCCAAATGAGGATGCACGGATAGGGGAGCAAATCGCAAAGAGCGGCAAAGTGTTCTTTGGGATAACATTTGCTTGGCCATGAGGCACCGATGACAAGGGCAATTTTTTTCTCGGTCTCAGGAGCGGACTCGGAGCAGAATACGGGTGTTTTTTGCTCAATTAATGCATCGGAATAGGGAATGCCCAGTGCTTGCGTAATCACCATCACATTTCGTTTAATGACATTCATGTCATAGGGAATTGAAGAGGCGGTTTTGTAAAACCATGCTGAAGCTCCCTCTCTCGCACTGCTACGATCAAATCCGTGTACCGGTCCACGTAAAAATGCACTCACCAGTGCCGACTTCAAAAGCCCTTGTGCATCAATAATATGGTCATAGGGTTCACGTGAGCGTAATGAGTGGATGGTTGTACGCAGCAGCGAGAGATTCTTTTGTTTTTTGATTCTTTTGAGAGGGATGGGGACAACTTCATTGAGTAACGGATGCCCGCTTAAAATGGGGGCGAAGGCCTCTTCGACAAACCAATCAATTAAAGCATTTGGATAATTGCAACGAATGATTTGCAACACTACCGCGGTATTAATAATGTCACCAAGTGCGCTCAAGCGGACAATAGCTATGCGCAAAGGGGGGGTGTTCATAAGCGTAATTATAGCGCAAATAAGCTACAATAATCCATCAAAAGATAAGAAAGGAATTATGCCATGGTCGTTCAAGACATACAGCAGTTTTCTGAAATTCGCCCAAAAGCGCGGGCCTATTTTTGCTATCTTTTTCATAAAAATCTTCCCAATCATCTGCCCTCGGTGTCGGTGGAATCTATCACCGCGCGTTTGCTTAAAATTCGTGGAGATTTGCAGGGAATTGAAGCCTTGTATTTGCTTGATGCAGCTGGAAATCAGGTAGGTCCTACCTATCTAAAAGAGGGTAAGTGCGAAGAAGATGCTTGTAAGAATCGCTCTACGAGAGCGTATTATTACCGTGCCATGCATGAGCGCCGCTGTACGATTACGGACCCGTACCCTTCACTGCTCAATGATGAGCTCACAGTAACTGCGTCCGAGCCTATTTTTGATGAGAATGGTGAAATTGTTTACATTGCGTGTTTGGACATGCCCTTGGCGGAAGTGCTTAAAATCGCGCACCCTATGGCTCTCGAATCGAACGCAGGGCGTTTCTTCCGATGGGTATATGCCGGATTTACGGTTGCTTTGGCGTTTGTGTCGTTGTTGCTGTTTGTAAAAGGGATTGAAGGATTTTTATCCTACGGCGTTGGACGCATAGACAGCATTGAGATTAAAGATATTTTTGAATCGACCATTTTGCTTACTTTGTCTCTGGCAATATTTGATTTGGTGAAAACGCTTTTTGAAGAAGAAGTGCTAGGGCGTCCGAAGCACGATCCGACCTCCAGTATCCACAAAACCATGGTCCGTTTTTTAGGGTCTATTATTATCGCTCTTTCAATCGAAGCGTTGATGCTGGTGTTTAAATTTGCAATGACGGAACCCGCGATGTTGGTTAATGCTATTTATATTATTGCAGGGGTTGCGATGTTGCTGCTTGGGCTTGCGGTATACATCCGTTTTACGAATCAAGGAGAACGCCATTGATTGCCATTGTCGATTACAATATGGGAAATTTAGCGAGTGTCCGCAACGCTTTTAATGTTTTAGGTGAGCAGGTGGTGATTGAATCAGATCCTGAAAAGCTGGTGCAATACGATCGCATTATCCTTCCGGGAGTGGGTGCATTTGGTGATGCGATGGAGCACTTGAGGACCAATGGAATGGATGAAGCCGTAGCCCAATATGCCCAAAGCGGCAAGTACGTATTGGGAATTTGTTTGGGGATGCAGCTGCTGTTTGATTCGAGTGAAGAATTTGGAATTACTGCAGGGCTTGGATTGATTCCGGGACGTGTCGTGGCTTTTGATTCAAGCCGTTTTCATGCCCCTCTAAAAGTTCCCCACATGGGATGGAATAAAATGCTGACAAGCGCTCATCCCCTTTTTGAAGGACTGGATGATGGGCACTATCTTTATTTTGTTCACTCCTATCATGCATTGTGTACGCACAAAGAAGACCGTATCGGTGAATGTATGTACGGATATAAATTTACCAGTGCCGTTGCTCGTGACAACGTAATGGGAATTCAGCCCCATCCTGAAAAAAGCCATGAAAACGGCCTTCGTATACTTAAAAATTTTATTACTTTATAAAGGATCTGTGTAATGACTATTTTTCCCGCAATCGACCTAAAAGACGGCAAGGCGGTTCGCCTGACCAAAGGGCTGATGGAGAGTGCCAAAATCTATTCGGAGACTCCGTGGGAGCTTGTAAAAACATTTGAAGAGATGGGAGCACAGTGGGTACATTTGGTGGATCTCAACGGCGCATTCGCAGGTGAACCAAAGAATTTGGATCAAATACGCGCCATTCGTGAAAACTGCAAGGTTAAGCTTCAGCTTGGGGGCGGAATCCGTGATGAAGCGACGATCAAGCGGTATCTTGATTTAGGCATCGATCGATTGATCTTAGGCTCAATTGCTCTGCGTGATCCTGAATTTGTCAAAGCAATGGCGGCAAAATACCCGATTGTTGTGGGCATTGATGCCATCGATGGTTATGTTGCGGTTGAGGGATGGGGGGAGGTTAGCTCCATGCGAGCTACCGATCTGGCACGTATGTTCGCGGATGCGGGCGTACAAGCTATTATTTGTACGGATGTTGGGCGTGACGGTACACTTTCTGGTGTTAATGTCGATTTTACTCTTGAAATTGCACGAGCATGTGGAATTGCAACCATCGCGAGTGGCGGAGTGAAGGGGGACGGTGACATTGAGTCTCTCTTGCAAACGAAAGAAGTGGCGGGAGTCATTGTTGGAAAAGCATTTTATGAGGGGACAATTGACTTAAAACGTTTTTTTTAAACTTCACACAAAGTTCGTTTGGCTATCATTGGGTAGTTATTCTAAAGAATTATATGAATTGTAAAGGACTCACCTTGAAATTATTAGTTGTAGATGATAGTTCGACGATGCGCCGTATTATTAAAAATACGCTTTCGCGTCTTGGATATGAAGACGTTTTAGAAGGGGAGGATGGTCTTCAGGGATGGAATGTTTTGCATCAGAATCCCGATATGGGAATGCTCATAACGGATTGGAACATGCCGGAAATGAATGGGCTGGAACTGGTTAAAAAAGTTCGTGCAGATGCGCGTTTTGCCGATCTTCCTATTATCATGGTTACCACAGAGGGCGGAAAAACAGAAGTTATTACCGCGCTCAAAGCGGGCGTTAATAACTATATCGTTAAACCGTTTACGCCTCAGGTCCTCAAAGAAAAACTTGCGGCAGTTCTCGGCACTACTGAGGCTTAATGCAGGAATACTATTACATGTTGGTGGTAAAGCCATCGGCGCATTTAGAGTTATTTAGTGATTTTTTAGTAGATGTTATCCCTGTCGGATTTGAAGAAATCGAAGATGGGTTCGTTATTCGCAGTGAAGAAGATTTAGAAACGATCAGCTGGGGCATTGAACAATTTAGCGAAGCGCTTCAAAGGGCAACGGGGGAAGAGATCGATCTTGAACTGGTACTGACAAAAGAAAAAAGTGAAGATTGGATTGCGCAGTATCAAAGCGCGATCACCCCTATTGAAATAGCCCCTTTTTACATACATCCAACGTGGGAAGCTCCTAAAGAAGGGATGCTGAACATTGCCATTGACCCGGCTCTTGCGTTTG
>JAUPLR010000067.1 GCA_030836825.1 Campylobacterota bacterium | reverse complement strand
TGTCATTGTCATAACATCCCCTTTGATTTGTTTATTGAGAAAATTATAGCATGGTTTAAATGGGATTGACTTAGAAGATTTGGGTAGGGTGGTGGCTAATCTCGGAATCGAACCAAGGACACGCAGATTTTCAGTCTACTGCTCTACCGACTGAGCTAATTAGCCACGTTTTGTGGACTGCAATTGTAGCCACGTAAGCTTAAAAATAAGCTTAAAGGCTATTTTGTCGCCATTGCAAGCTGTTTAAACAGATTTCCGCGCTGCGCATACGAGCTGAATTGATCGAGACTTGCCGCAGCCGGTGAGAGCATAGCGATTGTCTGTTTGGTGTGCGCCTTGCTGATTTGCTCAACTGCCACATCAAGAGTATGGCAAAGGGTGCAGGGAATGGCGTATTGCAAGCAAAGGTCCTCTAGCCGTAAGGCATTTGACCCAATAGCGTAAACGTGAACATCATACGCCTTGAGCGGAACAAAGAGTTCCTCGAGATTTACCCCTTTATCATCACCACCTAGAATGAGGTGGAGAGTGGCATCAGCATAGGTACGGCACGCTGCGAGTGTTGCGTCGATGTTGGTTGCTTTGGAATCATTGATCCACAGGCGATTACTCGCATCGCGAAACTCCTCTTGGCGATGAGGGTCGAGGATGAAAGCGTTGATTTTGTCGTAATCACATCGGTCATAGAGGATTTTATCAATTCCCATGGCGATCAGAGCATCCATCAAAAATGCCCCTTTGAACTTTATGCGGCTAACGTCAAAACCAAAATACTCAGCTAAATCGTGTTCGGTTTCATAGAGGATTTTAAAGCCTTTTGTTGGAACATCGGCAAACATTTTAGGCAGGATGATTGCCTCGCCTTCTTTCATCTGTGAGAGAGGTTTTAGTTTCGCTTCGTAATAGGCTTCCATGCTTCCGTGCCAGCTGACATGGTCGGGTGTTACGGGAAGCAGAGCGTAGATGTTGGGGCGTGCGATCTTGTTGTAGTGCATACTAAACGAACTGGTTTCTAAGATCCACAGCGGCGCATCAAGAGACATTTCGGCGAGCGGAGTGCCGATATTGCCACCGCTAATAGCTCCCTTATCGGCAAGGAGGTGCTCAACCATTTGTGTCGTCGTCGTTTTACCGTTGGTTCCGCTGATCCAGATGGAAAAAGGCATTTCTGGGGCAAAAAAATCGTATTCACTGATGAGATGAGATGCTTTTTGGATGAGCGGATGCGATGGCGGGAATCCGGGAGAGGGAATTTCATGGGCAAAAGAACGTGTGTCAAATTCGCCAATCGGTTTGAGTTTATTGCCTTCTTCGTCGGTAAACGGTTTCGTGATTTTGTCATCGAAAAACGTACAGGGTCCGTATGCTTTTGCAATGGCACGCGTTGTTTTACCATACCCAAAACAGGCGATATTTGGACGCTGCATTAACGGATCTTTAGCGTGATGATGGCGAGAATATTGGACAATAGCGCAATGATCCAAAAACGGACAATAATCTTATTCTCTGCCCATTGTTTCAGCTCAAAGTGATGGTGAATCGGCGCCATCAAAAAGACCCGTTTTTTACGCAGTTTGTAACTTCCTACTTGGACAATAACCGAGATGGTTTCGATAACGAAAATGAGTCCGATGAGGACGAGCAAAATTTCGCTTTTACTGATGATCGCCATATAGGCGATAAATGCACCCAGCGTTAACGATCCGCTGTCCCCCATAAAAACTTGCGCCGGATGGCAGTTGAACCACAAGAATCCCAGCAACGATCCGATCAGCGCCATGGCAATAATAACCACTTCCCCCGCAGGAATCTTTGGCATGAGGAGATAGTGGGCCAATGCGGCATTTCCCACGATGTAGACAATGACGCTAAGAGAGAGAAGCGCAAAGATAGAGGGGACGGTTGCCAATCCGTCCAGCCCATCGGTCAAATTGACCGCATTGGAAGTCGCGATAATGACCAATACCCAAAAGGCAATACTGAAATCACCCATATCAAAAAGGCTTTTTTTCATAAAAGGGACGTAAAAACCGGTTTCAAGTTTTGCGACGGTGATTAAAAAAATACCGATTGCAAGACCAAAAAAGATCTGCAACAGCATTTTAGAACGGGCGCTTAACCCTGCTAAATTGTTTGCACCGCGAATTTTTCCCCAGTCATCGGTAAAGCCGATATACGCATAAAAAATAAGAGTAAGAAGTCCGCCGATGACATACGGATTGGAGATGTTCACGGTCAATAAGGAGGCAATAACCGTTGAAAAAACGAAGATAATGCCGCCCATCGTAGGGGTTTTCGCTTTGCCTTGGTGGGCACTGACGTATTCATTGATTGGCTGAACGCGGCTTGATTTTTGTGCCCAAGCAATAAAGCGCGGCAGTAGAAACATGGTCAAGAAGAGACCGATGAAAAAAGCCACCCCTGCACGCAAGGTAATGTAATGAAACAAGTTAATGCCGAACGTTGTGTATAACCAGTGTAACATATTAGCGGACTCTTTGTGTTCGGAATGTAAAGCAATGCAAAAGTGATATTCTAATATAATCGGCAAAAAGTTTGATTAAACAAGGAGAAGTTTTGAGAAAAAAAACGGTTTTAGTCATTACTGATGGGATCGGGTACTCTCCAAAACACGATTTTAATGCCTTTACCGCGGCCAAAAAACCGACCTATGATAGGTTGTTTAAAGAAGTACCGCATGCTCTAATCGACACCTCGGGTCTTAGCGTCGGACTGCCGGAGGGACAAATGGGAAACTCTGAAGTTGGGCACATGAGCATCGGAAGCGGTCGAGTTTTGTATCAAGATTTGGTCAAAATTTCATTGGCACTCGAAGATGGGAGTTTCGCGCGCAATGTCCCGTTTGCGACGTTGCTGAAAGCTTCGAATCGATTGCACTTGATTGCTCTTATGAGCGATGGCGGTGTCCATTCTCATATTGATCATTTGCTGGGCGTGGCCGAACTTGCCGCCACTGCGGGTCGTGAAGTATGGCTTCATCTTATTACCGATGGACGTGACGTAGCTCCGACATCGGCACTGCTTTTTTTGCAAACGGTGCTTGCGCATGGCGGGAAAAATATCAAAATAGCCACTCTTGGCGGACGTTTTTATGCCATGGATCGCGATAATCGTTGGGATCGTGTGCAAAAAGGGTACGATGCAATCGTATCGGCTCATCCAAAAAGTGAACAAAGTGTCGCTGATTATATTGAAAATGCGTATGCAAAAGGGGAAACGGATGAATTTATTACTCCGTGCGCTTTTGATGGGTATGAAGGATTTAGCGAAGGGGATGGGGTCTTAACGCTTAACTTTCGTAGTGATCGCATGCGCCAACTCGCGGTGGCATTGGGAGACCCTGAATTTAAAGGGTTTGAACGTACGTATGTTTCAATCCATTTAGCCACGATGACGCAGTACGATAAAAATCTTTCGCTTCCGGTGCTGTTTCCAAAAGACGCGCCTGTTAATACTTTGGCCCAAGTGCTTTCGCATGCCGGTTTGCGCCAGTTTCATACGGCAGAGACGGAAAAATATGCCCATGTTACTTTTTTCTTTAATGGCGGTATCGAAGAGCCGTATGAAAATGAAACACGCGTGCTTATCCCCAGCCCTCAGGTTAAAACCTACGATATGCAACCCTCTATGAGTGCTCCCGAGGTAGGTAATGCAGTCGTCAAAGCAATGGATGAGGGATATGATTTCGTAGTCGTTAACTTTGCGAATGGCGATATGGTAGGACACACCGGTAATTATGAAGCGGCGATTCGTGCAGTAGAGGCCGTTGATACTGAACTCTCACGGATACTTGAAGCCAGTAAACGTAATGACTATTCTGTGGTGATTACCTCCGATCATGGAAACTGTGAAGAGATGCGCGATGATGCAGGAAATATTTTGACAAATCATACGGTGGGCAAAGTATGGTGTTTTGTCGTGGACGACGAGATCAAGGAGGTTCATCCGGGGGCGCTGAACAATGTCGCACCTACCGTTTTAAAACTTATGGGGATTGAAAAACCCTCAGAGATGGATCAGGCGCTTATTTAAATAAAAGGAATCAGATGAAGTTCACGGGTAAAAATGTATTGGTAACGGGGTCAAGCCGAGGAATTGGGGCAGAAGTAGCGCGTGTGTTGGCGGGTTATGGTCTAAAAGTATGGATAAACTACCGTAGCGGTGCGGATGCAGCGGATGCGATCAAGGCAGAGATTGAAGCGGCAGGGGGGACCGCGGCGGTTATCGGATTTGACGTGAGCGATGAAGCTGCCTTTGTGGATGCGATCAAAACGATCGTAGATGCGGATGGTGCGCTCTCGTATTTGGTTAACAATGCGGGAATTACCAAAGACGGTTTGTCTCTTCGTATGAAAAGTGAAGATTTTATGGCGGTTATCAATGCCAACTTGCTCTCAGCGTTCGTGGGCTGTCGCGAGGCGTTTAAAGCGATGCGCAAGCAAAAATTTGGCGCAATCGTCAACATCGCCTCCATTGTTGGGGAAACAGGTAATGCAGGTCAAACAAATTATGCGGCTTCCAAGGGTGGTGTGATTGCAATGACAAAAAGCTTTGCCCAAGAAGCGGCAACCAGCGGCATACGTTACAATACGGTGACACCGGGCTTTATCGCAACGGACATGACGGATGTCCTTGGCGATGAGATTAAAGCCTCCTTCACGGCAAAAATTCCGATGGGGCGTTTTGGTGAGCCTAAAGAAGTGGCGGAAGCGACTGCTTTTTTATTGAGCGATCATGCGAGTTACATTACGGGCGAGACCCTGAAAGCCAACGGCGGAATGTTCATGTAAAAAGTCTTAAGGGCAATGTTTTGCCACTTAAGCTAAATATGTTATAATTTCCACGATTTTACTCATTAAAACAGGAGCTATTATGGCGCTATTGGAAGATATTAAAGAAGTAGTTGTTGAACAACTAAGTGTTAACCCTGACGAAGTCAAAGCGGATTCTAAATTCGTAGAAGACCTTGGAGCAGACAGTCTTGACGTTGTTGAATTGGTAATGGCTCTTGAAGAGAAATTCGACATCGAAATTCCTGATGATGAAGCGGAAAAAATCCAAACCGTTCAAGATGTAATCAATTACATCGAAGGCAAAAAGTAGTCCTTTTATCAAGGCCGGTGCCTTGATACTCAGCCATTTTATATGTGGCTTTAGATATTTTTTCTTTAGAATGGGATTCCGGCGAAGAAATATCTAAGATCAGCGATCAGCAGGAGAGAATGTGAAACGAATAGTAGTAACCGGCATGGGCATGATCAATGCAGTAGGTCATGACAAAGAAAGTTCATTTAAAGCTATCTGTGAAGGTGAATGCGGTATTGATAGGATTACGGTTTTTGATCCCTCAACACACAGTGCTCAAATTGCCGGCGAAGTTAAAAATTTTGATCCTGAAACCGTTATGGATGCAAGAGAAGTTAAAAAGGCGGATCGCTTTATTCATCTTGGCATCAAGGCCGCGCAAGAAGCAATGGGCGATGCTGGCTTTCCGGAAGGTTTTGACAAAGAGCGGTTCGGGATCAGTGCAGCATCCGGAATTGGGGGACTTCCTTCGATCGAGCGAAGCTCTATTATCTTAGAAACCAAAGGAGCGCGCCGTATCTCTCCTTTCTTTATTCCTGGGGCATTGGTGAATATGCTCGGCGGATTTGTCAGCATTGATCATGGATTGCAGGGTCCAAATCTTTCGTGTGTAACGGCATGTGCTGCGGGTACGCATGGGATCAGTGAAGCCGCAAAAACGATTATGACGGGCGGAGCAGACCAAATGTTGGTAGTTGCGGCTGAGTCGGCGATTACGGGTGTTGGTGTCGGTGGGTTCGCGTCTATGAAAGCATTGAGTACGCGTAATGATGATCCAAAACATGCCTCACGCCCTTTTGATGCACAGCGTGACGGATTTGTGATGGGTGAGGGTGCCGCAGCGCTGGTTTTGGAAGAGTATGATGCTGCGATTGCTCGCGGTGCACGTATTTATGCAGAGTTGATTGGATTTGGAGAAAGCGGTGATGCAAGTCACATTACATCGCCAAGCTTTGAAGGTCCTCTTCGTGCGATGAAGGCAGCGCTAAGAATGGCAGGAAATCCAAAAATCGATTACATCAATGCGCACGGTACCAGTACTCCTACCAATGATAAGAATGAAACCGCAGCCATCAAAGCGGCATTTGGCGGAAAAGAAAATTGCCCACCGATTAGTTCAATTAAGGGGCAAACGGGTCATTGTTTGGGTGCTGCTGGCGGTATTGAAGCGGTTGTCAGTATCATGGCAATGCGCGATGGTGTTATTCCTCCAACGATTAATTATGAGCACGCTGACGAAAATTGCGATTTGGACATCGTCCCTAATGTTGCACGTAAAGCAGAGTTGGACATTATTATGAGCAACTCATTTGGATTTGGCGGCACGAACGGTGTTGTTATTTTCAAAAAAATCTAAAGGCTTCCATTGGCTACGTATCTTGATTTTGAACAAAAGATTTGCCAGATCCAAGAGGATATAATCGCTGCGGAGATTCGTTACGATCATCATGCCGTCGAAATCCTAAAAGGTGATCTTGAAAAAGAAGTCACCAAAACCTACGCAAATCTCTCCCCTTATCAAGAATTGCAATTAGCGCGTCATCAAGACCGCCCGTATGCTATTAATTACATTAATTTGTTGCTTGATAAAAAATACGAACTGCATGGAGACCGTCATTTTCGTGATGATCTTTCTATCGTTTGCTACGTCGGCTATATCGGTGAAGAACGGGTGATGGTCATTGGGGAACAAAAAGGGCGCGGTACCAAAAACAAGCTCAAGCGTAATTTTGGTATGCCCAATCCAGAAGGGTACCGTAAAGCGCTTCGCGTCGCTAAGATGGCGGAAAAGTTTAAAATACCTCTGTTGATGCTTATTGACACTCCAGGCGCGTACCCAGGGCTTGGGGCGGAAGAGCGTAACCAAAGCGAAGCGATTGCGCGAAATCTTTTGGAACTGTCGAATTTGAATACCATTACGGTTTCGATCGTTATTGGTGAGGGCGGAAGCGGCGGCGCCTTGGCTATCGGTGTTGCCGATAAGCTCGCGATGATGCGTTATTCTGTCTTTAGCGTTATCTCGCCGGAGGGCTGTTCTGCTATTTTATGGAATGATCCGGCTAAAGTAGAAGCGGCAACGAAAGCGCTCAAAATTACGAGTGCCGATTTGAAGGCATTGGATTTGATTGACGATATTATCCCTGAACCGTTGATTGGTGCCCACAGAGACAAGGAAGGCGCCGCGGAAGCTATCAAAACGTATTTTATGGCGCAAATAGAGGATCTTCGAAAGCTCAGCGATGAACAGCGTCTCGAGAAGCGCTATAAGCGCCTCGTGGGTGCAGGACGCTACTGCGAGTAGGTTTGCTCTTTTTCGTCGATTTTCTTCGGAGTTGGCTTGGGTCGTTTAAGCCGTTTCGCTTCTTTTGAAAAACCGATTAATTCTTCGCATGTCTGAATCGTTTTAGGAATCAATGGCAAGGTTCGCTTGAGAAGCTTGGTCGTTGTCATGGCATCTGAGAGGGCGCGATGATGCGTTGCTTCACGGTAGAGCTCCAGTTGCTCGTTTAGATAGGCCAGTCCATATCGCTCACTCTCTATGGTACGCTCTGCCAGATCAATGGTGCACAATGATCGGTTGAACAATGCTTCCAATCCGACACGCTCCATCATGGCGGATACAAAATTATAATCAAACTTTGCATCGTGCCCTACAAAAACGGCATCTCCTAGAAACAGCTTAAATTCATGCATCACTTTGGCTAATGCAGGTGCCTTTAGAGTTTGTTGGACGCTGATTCCGGTAATCTCTTGTATTTGTTTTGAAATATCGGTCGTGTATACTAAGCGCTCAAAGGTATCAATGATAACGCCGTTTCGCAGTTTGACAGCACCAACTTCGATGATCTGATCACGAGAGGGCTTTGAACCATTGGTTTCAACGTCGACAATACAAAAGAGCGTATCTTCAACGTTTGTGTAGGTGCTGCTAAGGTAATACAGATTATTTTTTAGAATCAAACTCAGTCCTTGAGCGCTTAAGAGTTCAAGGCTCAAAGAGCTAGGTTCTGGCAGTAATGATTCGAATTCTTCTCTGGGGATCCCTTTTTTGCTCAAACGTATAATAATTTTTGGATCGAGAGGTTTCACGATTTTGCCTCCCTAATAAAAGAACGCACAAGGAATGGATCTTTGACCCCTTTTGAGGCTTCAACGCCACTGCTGACATCCACCCCATAGAAGCCATAGGATTTGAGTGAGGCAACATTATGAGAATCTAATCCCCCTGCAAGGATGATTTTTGAACAATCAACGCCCTCAAACCATTCAATATTGAGGCGTTTCCCGCTACCGCCGTACCCTTCACAATAGGCATCAACGAGGCGGTAGTGATCGCAGTATTGGAGGATGTCTTCTTTGCATTGCGCACGAATAACCCGAAGCGATGGAAATTCTAGGGTTTGGAAAAAAGAGTCCGTCACGTCAAAATGGATTTGTGCTAGGGTACAGCCCGTAGAAAGGCAGACGCTGCGGATGGTTTGGGGCGTTTCATTTACAAAAAGGGCTACTTTCTCGATAAAAGGGGGAAGGGCTTGGATAAGGCTATGCGCATCATCAGGGGTAATGTATCGAGGGGACTGCGGATAAAAAACAAAGCCTAAAGCATCCGCTCCCGCATCAATGGCACATTGCGCATCTTTTAGAGACGTTATGCCGCATATTTTGACTCTCATACGCGAAGAGCATCAATAGCTGTTTTATAATCATCGGCACCAAATACATAGCTTCCGGCGACACAGACGTCAACACCGGCATCTTTCAAGAGATGGATATTGCTGCTTCCTACTCCTCCGTCTATTTCTATAAGACACGTTGGATTGATCCGATCACGAAGCGTTTTTAAACGTTTAATTTTTTCCACAACGGTAGGGATGAATTTTTGACCGCCGAAACCTGGATTGACGCTCATAACGAGTACCATATCCACATCACTCAGCAAATACTCAGCCGCTTCCGCAGGAGTGTGCGGATTAAGAACGATCCCCGGTTTAATACCCAATGAGCGTATGTATTGAACGAGCCTGTGCGGATTTTTTTCTTCTTCGATGTGAAAAGTAATAAATTCAGGTTTTAGGGGAGCGAAAAGATCGACAAAAAAAGTGTTATTTTCTACCATAAGATGAATATCCAGAGGCTTGGTGGCGGCTTTCGCGATGGCACTGACAACAACAGGCCCAAGCGTCATGTTGGGAACAAAGTGGCCATCCATGATATCGACATGGACCAGATCGCATCCAGCATCGCAAATGGCACGAACATCACGTGCTAAATTTCCAAAATCGGCGGAGAGAACGCTTGGGGCAATGAGCATGAGGGAACCCTTGAATATTTTTATGCTATTTTAGCGAAAAAGGGAGCTTTATTCACCGTGTTAGGAAAAAGATAAAGCGTTCACCCTCAAAAGTCAGGTCAACTTGTACCCCTTTTTTATCGTGCGCTATTTCCATCAGAGTCTTAATGTCGGAATAGGTTCTGGGGAGGGTTATGTCCAAAACGTGCTTGTTGCTTGACAAGAGCACCTTAGCGCGTCCTCCGATGATATTTACAAATTCGGCCAAAGAATCGAGGACCTCTTCTTCGCTTGCGTCTGGGTCCCCAATCAGCAATTCGCATGCTTTTTTGGCAATACTTTTAGGAAATACAAGGATGATTAAGCCGTCAATGTCTCCATAAAATCCAATAGAACTGGCGTATTGGTCCTGTGTATTGGGAATCGTCAATGTTTGGATATTAACGGAGTTTTTAGTAGCCGCAGCATTGGTCATCATGGCGATCGTGCTCACGGTAGCTTCTATAAAAAGGGGTAGCTCGTTAACAAGCGCTTTGTTGAGGGAACGGCTTTTTTTAGCGGTAACTCCGCCGCCAGCACCGAGTTCTTCTAACAGCTCTTTGTTCTTGAGAATATCATCCATGTTGTCAAAAAACATCAATCCGGCATCTTCGAGATCGTTCTTAAAACTCTCGGGTGTTTTCTCAAACGAGAGCCCAACAAAACAGATCGAGGCATTGTATTCAGCAGCGGCAGAGGCCAGTTTGGTGAAAAAATTGAGTGCGTGCACATTCATCGAGATGACTTTATAGGCATCAAAGATAAAGAGGCGGAAGCCAACATTCAAAGAGTTTAGATGATAAGAGAGATTGAAGGTATCATTTATTTCGGCATCTAAAAAATGGGATATGGTATAAATAATAGCATTTCCGGTAACACGGGTAGCTACCTTTTGTCCATAAACACCAAGGTTAGTATCTTCAATAATAGCGTAGTAGAGCTCTGAAGCTTTCTTTTTCTCTTCAAATTCATGTTTGCTTTGTGCCATGATCGGGTTGTGACCATAATCGAAGAGCTCGATTGCCATTGCCGAACGTTGTGACGAGTCTTCATTGTACAGCAAAACCGTTCTGGATTCACCCTTGTTACTGGAAGTGAAAAGCTCGGCAATCTCTTGGGTTTTAAATAAGGAAAAATTGAGTTCGTCTTTGAAAAAAGTATTGATAGCATTGAATTTTGCGTGATCGTAATCACAAAATCCGACGATTATGTGTTTTTGATTGCGAATGGTGGATAACAGCTTAACAAATACTTCAAGGCCATTTTTATTGAAAAAGATCACTTTTTTCAAAGAAACAAGAAGCATGTCAACATTAAGATCCTCAGTCGCTTTGACATCCTCTATGGTTAAAAAACTCGGCGCATTATTGCCATCCAAGAATCCTTGGAGATAAAAAATTCCGATACGTCCTTTTACTACCGCTCTCATGTGTTTTGCACCACCTGTGCAAAAGATTCGTAGATGTCTTGGACAAACTCGATTTTAAAATCTATGAATTCATTGAGTCCCGCACTGACAAAGGCGCTTTGGCTTAGTTCATAAAAGAGGAGTAAATGCATCCACTGCGCAAGAACACGTTCTTGTCCCGTAAGCGTTTGGTCCATTCCTGAAGCGGATTTGATGAGCTTTGAAATGCGCTCAGGCATTTCCCATTTGCGCGCTATTTCCCCAGACAGATCAAAAAGATCACTGCCGCTGAGTCGAAAAAGTATGGTGTTGAAATCAAGAGCTTTTACGCAGCGTAATTGAGCTACTTCGGTTTTACGTTTTGCAAAGAGTGCTTCACATACAATAATGCTTGCAGGGATAAGGGAAATGGCACTTTGGATCTCTTTGTCATTGATCTTAAGATGAACCAATATTGCTTCCCAATGTTTACTGATGGAGGCTTGCAGGTCATAAAACTGATGATTGGTGAGGGAAAAGAGTTCCCATTTTTTCGGAGTTAACAAACTCAGCAGATAGTTATAGAGGGTTTGCTGTGATGCGCCCAGTCCCAGTATCCCAAAAATCTGCGCAACATCGGAGACTTCATTGCGAAATCCATAGATAGGACGATTGATAAGTGTTTTGAGATACAGCCTCAAAGCGGGGTCTTCCGATGCGCTTTTTGATGCTTTTGTTAAATCACCTGCACGGGCATGATTGAGCGCTTCTTGCACAACAGCAGGGGCCGGAGGGATTTTTTCTATATAAAGGGCTATTTCTTCTGCTGTAATCACGGTAGGTATGCATCCAGTATTTTTATGTTTATTGTAGTCAGAGTAAATTAAAACATTCTTGAAATGGGACATGTATGCAAAAAGAATTGCATTGCTAATGCTTTTAAGGTAACCTTTGGGTTTGATGAGGTAGTATTCGCAACCTAAATTTACGCAAGGAGCCTCAAATGGCAAGAAGATGTGCTATTAGCGGTAAAGGCCCAATGAGCGGGAACAACGTTTCTCACGCTAAAAACAGAACAAAGCGTCGTTTTTTACCAAACCTTCGCACTGTTCGTATTACGCTTGAAGACGGAACCACGAAAAAAATCAGAATCGCTGCTTCCGAGCTTCGTACTCTTAAAAAAGATTCGTAACTTCCCGCGTGGTGCCCCACGCATTTCGGGAGTTCTTCCCGATCTTTTCTCTTGACTTTCCTTCACTTTAACAAAATCCACTTATAATACGATACTTAATCATTTTGGAGTTTTTCTCATGTATACCATTGAAAATATCGACGGCGGTGTATGCGCTACTACAGGTTTTTATGCGGATGGCATTGCTATCGGTCTTAAAAAAGAGGGAGCAAAAGATCTGGCGTTTATTTATTCGGACACTCCCTGTGCAATTGCTTCGGTTTTTACTACCAATAAAATGACGGCGGCGCCGATACGGCATTTTCGTAAAAAGGGGGCATTTAAGGGAAATTTTGTCCTTATTAATGCCAAAAATGCCAACGCCATGACGGGACCCTCAGGGATAGCGGATATTGACGAAGTGTTAAATGCCCTTAGTGACAAATTTCCGCAAATACAACATCCTGTTATGAGTTCTACGGGGGTTATCGGTGTGCGCCTTCCAAAAGTTAAAATCATTGAGGGTGCAATGAATTTTGATCTCACCAAGCGAGAGGGAAAAAATGCGTCTGAAGCGATTATGACCACCGATACCTTTGCAAAACGCATTGCATTTGAGGTGAAACTCGAAGACGGGAAATCATTTCGTATCGGTGCGATGGCAAAGGGTGCAGGGATGATCAATCCCGCAATGGCGACGATGCTGTGTTTTATTACCACCGATGCTTTAGTTGATGCGGTAACGATGCAAAAAATGTTGGATGAGTGTACCCATACCACGTTTAATGCGGCCAGTGTGGATGGGGATACCTCGACCAACGATACGGTGTTATTGATGGCCAACGGACAAAGCGGTACTTTTCATCCGCAAGCTTTTAAAGAAGCACTGGAAGCAATCATGCTCTTTTTGGCCAAAGAGATGGTTCGCGATGGGGAGGGGGCTACTAAATTGGTCACCTACAACGTAACAGGCGCAAAAGACAATGGTGAAGCAGAAATTGCCGCAAAGGCATTGAGCAACTCCTTGTTGGTTAAAACGGCTCTTTTTGGTCAAGATCCCAACTGGGGGCGTATTGCTTCGACCATTGGTGCCAGCGGTATCGAGTGTGATGAAAGCACTTTGAGTATCTGGTTTGATGAGGTGTGTGTTTACAACAAAGGGGAACTTCTTTTTGACGAAAAATTGGAACCGTTTGCCGCTGCGGTGATGCAAAAAGAGGCGTTTACCATTCACTGTGATATAGGATTAGATAGTGGTAGTTTTGTAGCGTACGGATGCGATTTGGGTTATGAATACGTGAAAATAAATGCGGATTATCGAACCTAATCCTAAGTGATGTCAGGTTATAATTTCGTTACTTAAATCTTTTTCAAGAGGATGTGCGCATGCGCGGATATAAAATTTTCAGCGGTTCGGCATGTACCGAATTTTCGGTCGAAGTTTGTAAAACACTCGATGTTCCTCTCTCAAAGGCGGAAATAAAGCGCTTTAGTGACGGTGAGATAAACGTTCAAATCGCTGAAAGCGTACGCGGACGCGACGTCTTTATTATTCAAAGCACGGGTGCTCCTTCCAATGACAACTTAATGGAATTGCTCATTATGACCGATGCCCTTCGTCGTTCATCTGCGAGTTCTATTACAGCGGTTGTCCCCTATTTTGGCTATGCACGTCAAGATCGCAAAGCTGCGCCTCGTGTTCCTATTACGGCACGCCTTGTCGCCGATATGTTCGAAAAAGCAGGGGTTGACCGTGTCGTTACGATTGACTTGCACGCGGGTCAAATCCAAGGCTTCTTTGATATTCCCGTCGATAATCTCTACGGTTCGATCATCTTCCAAGAGTATATCAGTTCGAAAAATTTTGCTAATCCGGTGATTGCTTCTCCGGATATTGGAGGCGTTGCACGAGCGCGCCACTTTGCTGAAAAACTGGGTCTTGAGATGGTTATCGTCGACAAGCGCCGCGAAAAAGCGAACGAATCGGAAGTGATGAACATTATCGGTGACGTCGAGGGCAAAGACATTATCATGATCGATGATATGGTCGATACTGCGGGAACAATGATAAAAGCCGCAGCCGCACTTAAAAAGCGCGGAGCCACTTCGGTCATGGCGTGTGCTACGCATGCAGTTTTGAGCGGGAGTGCTTACGATAATATTAATAACGGTGAACTCGATGAGCTTGTGGTCTCGAACACGCTTGTTCTTCGCGGACACAGTGACAAGATTAAAGTCATCAGCGTTGCGCCGCTGTTTGCGGAAGTCATTCGCCGTGTCTATCACAATGAGAGCGTAAATTCTCTTTTTAGCTAATCTTCATTTCATGATACAGCTCAACGGTTGCTTGTACGTAACCGTCTATGCTTCCGCAATCGTAGCGTTTGCCCTCGAACTTATACGCGATAACCTTACCTTGAAGCGCTTGCTCCATCAGGGCATCGGTGATTTGTATCTCGCCCGCCTTTCCCGGCTTGGTTTCTTGTAAAATATCAAAGATATCGGGGGTAAGAATATAGCGCCCGATAATGGCAAGGTTGCTTGGAGCATCTTGGGGGGCAGGTTTTTCAACCATGGTGCTGACGCGGTAAATCCCAGATTCAATCTCCTCTCCTGCGATAATGCCGTATTTGTCGGTTTGCTGCGGATCAATCTCTTCAATGGCTACGATGGAACATTGGTATTTTTCATACAATTTTACCATTTGAGATAAAATACCTTCAGCATCGTTGACGCATAGGTCGTCTGCTAGAATAACAGCAAAAGGCTGATAGCCCACAAGGGGTTTTCCTGTTAAAATGGCATGACCAAGTCCTTTCATTTTAATTTGTCGCGTGTATGAAAAAACGCATTTATCAATGATGTGACGTATGTCGGCGAGCATCTTCTCTTTGCTGGTGCCTTTGATTTGGTGTTCCAGTTCATAACTAACGTCAAAGTGATCTTCGATAGCCCGTTTCCCTCGTCCTGTAACGATCGCCATGGTGCTCATGCCGGCTTCCATCGCTTCTTCAACGCCATATTGGATGAGAGGTTTTGTCAGGATTGGAAGCATCTCTTTTGGCATCGATTTTGTGGCCGGTAAAAAGCGCGTTCCGTATCCTGCAGCCGGGAAGAGACATACGTCGATCAAAGGTTTCTTTTTCATACATATCTTTGAGTTGGATTTATAGGAAGATTGTAGTCAATTGCCCTTTTCTTTATCCTTAATGATCTCCTTCTGTAAGTCGCTTTTCGCTATAATCACGACAATATTAAATAAATGAGATAATCAAAAATATGGATAATATTCGCAACTTTTCAATCATCGCCCACATCGACCACGGCAAGAGTACGTTAGCCGATCGTATTATTCAAGAGTGCGGAGCCGTGAGTGATCGTGAACTCTCAAAGCAGATGATGGATACCATGGACATCGAGCAAGAGCGTGGGATCACGATCAAAGCGCAAAGTGTCCGTTTGGATTATGTCAAAGACGGACAGCATTACATTCTCAATTTGATCGATACTCCGGGTCATGTCGATTTTAGCTACGAAGTGTCTAAATCGCTTGCTTCCAGCGATGGTGCATTGCTGATCGTTGATGCGGCACAAGGGGTTGAGGCGCAAACCATTGCCAACGTCTATATGGCAATGGAAAACAACCTTACCCTTATCCCTGTTATTAACAAAATTGACCTTCCTGCAGCGGAACCTGAGCGCGTCGCTGAAGAGATAGAGACGACGATCGGTATCGATGCAACCGATGCGGTGATGATTTCAGCAAAAACGGGCGTAGGGATCAGAACATTGATCGATGCGATTGTGGATCGCATACCTGCTCCCGTAGGTGATCCAAATGCTACGACCAAAGCGATCATCTATGATTCATGGTTTGACGCGTATCAGGGGGCTATGGCACTGGTTCGTGTATTTGACGGTGAGATCAAAATGGGACAGATGATCAAGCTCATGCATAATGATGAGAATCATTCGGTATTGGAGCTGATGTATCCCCATCCGCTTCGCCGTCAAAAAACGCAAAGTATCAAAAGCGGTGAAATTGGAATCGTCATTTTGGGTGTCAAGGAAGTAGGAAGTATCCGAGTAGGTGATACGATCACCGATGCGAAAAATCCCGCCCGTGAGCCGGTAGGCGAATATGCTCCTGCGAAACCGTTTGTATTTGCGGGGCTCTACCCGATCGATACGGATGAGTTTGAAGCGGTGCGCGATGCATTGGACAAGCTCAAACTCAACGACAGCAGTTTAAGTTATGAACCCGAAACTTCCGTTGCTCTTGGATTTGGATTTCGTGTCGGATTTTTGGGGATGCTGCACATGGAAGTTATCAAAGAGCGGTTGGAGCGAGAGTTTAATCTCGATCTCATTGCGACTGCTCCCTCGGTTATCTACAAAGTCTATAAAACCGACGGGACGATGGTGGAGGTGCAAAATCCGAGTGAACTTCCTGAGCCTCAGCACATTGACAAGATCGAAGAACCGTATGTGCGCGCAACGGTGATTACGCCGACTGACTATTTGGGCAATGTCATTACGTTATTGACGAATAAACGCGGGATGCAGGAGAAGATGGAGTATCTCAATGAGACGCGGGTTATGCTCATCTATGTCATGCCGATGAATGAGATCGTTGTGGACTTTTACGACAAGCTCAAATCAACCTCCAAAGGGTACGCGAGCTTTGACTACGACCCTATTGAATTTCGTGAGGGTGATTTGGTCAAACTCGATGTCCGCGTAGCAGGTGAAGTGGTGGATGCGTTGAGCGTTATCGTTCCGCGTACTTCTGCGGAGCATCGCGGACGAGCGTTGGTAAGCAATATGAAAGAGATTGTGCCGCGCCAGCTTTTTGAAGTGGCGATTCAGGCCAGTATCGGCAATCGTGTTATTGCCCGTGAGACGGTCAAATCGATGGGTAAAAACGTGACCGCAAAATGTTATGGCGGGGATATTTCCCGTAAACGTAAACTTCTCGATAAACAAAAAGAGGGTAAAAAACGGATGAAGGCAATCGGGAAGGTTCAGCTTCCGCAAGAGGCGTTTATGTCTGTTCTCAAAATGGACTAACGTGCGCTGTATGATGTGTGAGAGATGGAGCATCTTCTCTCACATCTGTGACACGTGTCGAGATGAATTTCTCACTCCTAGTCTCTATAAACGTAAAATCTTAGGTTCCATTCCCGTCTACTCTTTTTTCTCCTACAGCGACATCGAACCCTTGCTCCTCACCAAACATACGGATCTGGGATATTATCTCTATACCATTATGGCACGCCGCTCGATGCAACACTTTGCCAAAGAGTGGAATTATGAAAAAAAGGTGGCCTCCATCAGCATAGACGATCATGTGAAAAGCGGCTATGCACATACAGCGATTCTCAATCGCGCACTAAAATCACCGCTTATCACACCGTTGTATGGAAAACTCCGTGCTGCTAAACAGCATAAATACGCGGGAAAAAGTGTGGAAGAACGACTCGCAAATCCAAGAGAGTTTCAGTATGTACCGTTTGATGAGAAAGAAGTCATTTTGGTGGACGATATTGTCACTACGGGAACCACCCTCACCGAAGCTGCTGAAATGCTTCATGCACAGGGTAAGAAAGTGATTTTGTGTCTGACCCTTACGGATGCGCAAACACAGGCGTGATGCTTTTTGTGGACAGACTAAGGGATGGGGCTTTTAGAAGATCCTGCAACATACTCTCATGCGTTGTGGTGTTATCGAAGTTGAGATGCGTGATTTTGGAAGTAAAACTTCCCCGATAGTGGATGGCATTGGATAGGGATTCAACACTGAGAGAGATACTCCCTTGTGTAGGAGCCTTTTTAGAAAAGAGATGAAAAAGGGCATCGGCATCGGCGTGTTTCACATCGGCATAGAGATAGGAAGGGCGTAATTTCTTCCAATGCACGCGCGTATGTGTTGCACTTTTGGCAATATTGCTGTGTGCATCAAGGACGAGACGCTCTTGATCTCCTTGGAGCGTGGTGTTGAGATTAGCGCTTCCACGTAGGGGGAGCATGGCAAATTGTTCAAGAATACCCAGTTCATCCACCGATGCGTTTAGGGTGAGATTGAGATGAAAGGGCTGAATTTTACCCTCCTCGTCGGTAAATAGTGAGAAAAAGTCAAACGAAGAGTTGTCATCTATAAGTTTTGAGGGAGAAAAGTTTTGCGTACGGGTACGCAGTGTCACATTGCCTTGGATATCACGACGGTTTATTCCATGCAGATCAACTTCTCCCGTAAGTACGGTGGAGCTGTGATGAGGATACTCGAGCCATTGCATGAAATTTTGATACTTAATATTCAGGATAGAGAAATGTATGTCAGAGGGGTGGAAACGGTTGAGCCAGACGCGATAGCGTAAATTTCCATCGAAGAGATTTACAGAACCCTGCATCATCATACGCCCATATCCGCCACTTAGGAATCCGGAAGTTTTGAGAGGAAGCCCAAACGTATTGAGTTCACCAATATGAGACAAATCGGCTTGATAAAAAGCGTGAAGTGTGAGCGTAATAAGTGAATATTTTCCATTTACTTGAACGGTATTGTTTACGGAATCGTGAAAATTAAGGGCTAATGCATTGTGGGTGAGCGTGAAATTATCAATCGTTACGGGTGTTTGTAAAACAGAAATTAGTTTTTTTTCAATAAGAGACTTTGTCAAGCTGTTTCCCCATGGAGAAAATAGCAGCAGATACAAAGTCATCACAAGCGCAAGGGTAGAGAGTAAAAGTTTGAGCCCATATTGACCTATTTGAATAAAGGTTGTTTTCATGAGCGGGTGACTGCCAGTATCCATGGTGTTCCGATGGCAAGATAGATAATAAGATTTAAAAGCGTGATGGCTCCCCCATAAATATAGATTTCTCGTGCGGTTACGTATCCTGAGCTAAAATAGATTGCATTAGCAGAGGAGCCCTGCGGGGCGATGATCGCATTGAAGTTGGAGGCAAACAACAGCATCATGGCCATAAGTTCACCCGGTACACCCGCACTCAGCCCGATGCTTAAAAAGAGTCCGAAAAGAGCAAGTAAATGCGCGCTTTGGGAAACGAAAAAATAGTGGATTGTCACATAAAGAACAACAAGCAGAGCGTAAACAGCCATCCAGGACATCTCAGCGAGGTAAGAGGTAAAGTGGTTGGCTACGGCACTCATGAAACCCATTTCAGCCAATTGCGTGCTCAAAGCAAAAAGAATAGCAAACCAGATGAGGGTACTTAGTGCTTCGCCTTGTGAATGAAAGTCCTCTACGCGAAAAACACGTGTTGCTATGAGAATTCCCAATCCGCCAAAAGCAACGGCTGCTTTGTCGATGGAAAAGAATCCTGAAAGCGACCAAAGGATGAGCATCCCCAAAAATACCGCGGCCGTGATCCACTCATTGCGACTGATAGGACCCATGATGTCAAGCATTGCCTGTGCATTTGCAGGAGCATCGGGAGTGAAGGTTACCTCTGGGGGATAAATACGATACAAAACCCAAGGTATTGCCATAAAAGCAATCAGCGACGGAACCATCGAAGCCATGAGCCAAGAGGAGAAGGTAATGTGAATCCCCATAGTTTCAGCGATCTTTGCCCCTACTGGATTGACGGCCATTGCGGTGAGCCAGAGAGCGGAGGAGACGGTGAGCCCTGCCATCGAGGTCATCATTAAATAACTCCCGACTTTCTTGCGTGTGCCATCACCTACTTTGGAGCCGCAGTCATGAGCGAGACCGTAGACCAGTGGGTATAAGGCACCTGAACGCGCAGTATTGCTTGGAAACGCAGGAGCAATCAGCAAATCGGTAAGCATAACGCTGTACCCAAGTCCAAGGGTTGATTTTCCGAAACGTTTTATCATGTGAAGCGACAGCCGTTTGCCAAGCCCCGATTTATGAACCGCATGAGAGACTAAAAAGGCAGCTACGATAAGAAGAATAAAACTTTCCGAAAATCCGGCATAGGCTTTTGCAGGTTCAATAACGTCGCTCAAAACGCTCACTGCCAAGGCAATGATAGAGGCCGCGATAATGGGAAGAAGATTGAATAAAATCGAGAGTATGGTGGCGCTAAAAATGGCAAAGAGCCTCCACGCTTTAGGGTCAATATCAAGAGGAGGCGGCATAATCCATAACGTATAAGCAAAAAGGGCTAGGGCCATAATGGTAAAAATTCGGAAGGTGTTTTTTGTCATCAGAACCCTTTTTTTACCCTTATTATAGCAGTTTGAAAGAGAAAAGCAGACTTGATAGCGCATGACTAAACTATTCTATATAAAATATTTCATATTACTCTTGACATCATAGGGCTCAATGCAGTACAATACCGTCAGATTTCAACAATAAGGATCTCTAAATTATGTCAAATGAAATTAATGAAGCGTCAGAAGCTCAGGAGCAGGTTGTTCTTGAAGACAATGATGTGCAAGAAGAAAAAGACGAATTAACACAAGTAAAAGAAGAATTAGCCTCTCTGAAAGATACGTACGCTCGCGTACATGCTGATTTTGACAATATCAAAAAACGGTTAGAGCGTGAGAAATATCAAGCGCTTGAGTATTCAAACGAAAAATTCGCCAAAGATTTGATTCCAGTAGTGGATTCATTGTCAATGGCGATCGCGGCAACGGCTATCGAAGCAGAGCCAGCGGTTTTGCTTGAAAAGTTGCAAGAGGGTGTTGAGCTGACGCTCAAGCAGATGCTCAGTGTTCTCGAAAAACATGGGGTTACGCCTGTCGATGAGAGTCATCCGTTTGATCCGGAGATTCACAACGCGGTGCAAAAAGTTGATAGCGACGCTCATGAGAGCGGAGAGATCGTTAATACCTTTCAAAAAGGGTATAAATATAAAGAACGAACCTTGCGTGATGCAATGGTCGTAATAGCAAACTAAAAAAATAAATATTAAGGAAATAACATGTCAAAAGTAATTGGAATCGATTTAGGAACAACAAACTCATGTGTCGCTGTCTACGAGGGCGGCGAAGCAAAAATCATCCCCAACAAAGAGGGTAAAAATACCACTCCATCGGTAGTGGCCTTTACCGATAAGGGTGAAATTCTTGTAGGTGATCCGGCTAAACGTCAGGCGATTACCAATCCGGATAAAACGATTTACTCGGTCAAGCGTATCATGGGTCTCATGATGAATGAGGAAAAAGCAAAAGAGGCACACGATAAAGTCACGTACAAAATCGTGGATAAAAACGGTATGGCTGCGGTTGACGTTGCGGGTAAAATTTACACGCCGCAAGAGATTTCTGCAAAAATCCTTTCAAAACTCAAAGCGGATGCGGAAAGCTATCTTGGGCAATCCGTAACCGATGCGGTTATTACCGTACCTGCGTATTTTAATGATGCACAGCGTAAAGCGACCAAAGAAGCAGGAACGATCGCAGGATTGAACGTTTTACGTATCATCAACGAGCCAACGGCTTCTGCTTTGGCATACGGATTGGATTCAAAAGGGGATGAAAAAGTTCTCGTTTACGATCTAGGGGGCGGAACGTTTGACGTAACGGTTCTTGAGATTTCTGAGGGAACATTTGAAGTTCTTTCAACCGACGGTAACGCCTTCTTGGGTGGAGACGACTTTGACAACAAGATCGTTGACTTCTTGGCATCAGAGTTTAAATCGGATCATGGTATCGATCTCAAAGCGGACAAAATGGCACTACAGCGTCTTAAAGATGCGGCAGAGAACGCTAAAAAAGAGCTTTCATCTGCTGAAGAGACAGAGATCAATCTTCCGTTTATCACAGCGGATGCAACGGGTCCAAAACACTTGGTCGTTAAATTGACACGTGCTAAGTTCGAGGGAATGATCGATACCTTGGTCAAAGAGACGATTTCTCATATCAAAACTGCGATGAAAGATGCAGGAATGAGCAACAATGAGATTAACGAAGTGATTATGGTTGGGGGTTCAACACGTCTTCCGATCGCACAAAAAATGGTATCCGATGAGTTCGGCGGTAAGACACTCAACAAGGGTGTAAATCCGGATGAGGTTGTAGCTGCGGGTGCTGCGATCCAAGGTGGGGTTTTACGTGGAGATGTTAAAGACGTTCTTCTTCTCGACGTTACACCATTGAGTCTTGGAATTGAAACGCTTGGCGGTGTCATGACCAAGATCATCGAAAAAGGGACGACGATTCCGGTTAAGAAATCACAGGTATTCTCAACAGCAGAAGACAACCAGCCAGCGGTTTCCATCTCTGTTGGTCAAGGTGAGCGTGAGTTCGCCCGTGATAACAAATCTCTAGGGCTTTTTGAACTTACCGGTATCCCTGCTGCAAAACGCGGTGTGCCTCAAATCGAAGTAACGTTTGACATCGATGCCAACGGTATTTTGACCGTAAGCTCTACGGATAAAGGGACCGGTAAATCTCAGTCCATCACCATCTCTGGAAGTTCAGGGTTGAGCGAAGAGGAGATCAATAAAATGGTCCAAGACGCAGAAAGCCACAAAGCAGAAGACGCAGCGCGCAAAGAGATCGTAGATCTCCGCAACCAAGCGGACGCACTTGCAAGCCAAACCGAAAAATCTCTCGAAGAGATGGCGGATAAAATTGACGCAAGTGAAAAAGCAGCAATCGAAGAGGCACTAGCTGAACTCAAAGCGATCCTAAAAGATGCAGATGCTACCAAAGATCAAATTGAAACAGCAACGAAAAAACTGGCCGATGTGAGCCATAAAATGGCAGAACAAATGTACAAGCAAAATGAAGGCGGCGAAGCAGCTGCATCATCTGCGAAAAAAGATGACGATGTCATCGACGCTGAAATCGAATAAATTCCCCGTTCGCCCTGAGTGTGTCGAAGGGCTATTTTCTCCGTCATTCCCGCGAGAGCGGGAATTCAACTTCAATATATTATCAAGCTCCTTTTTAGCATTATCAAGGCCACAAACTACTATTATCTTTATTCATTATTTTAAATAATTTATATGGAGCTATTTAGGTGCCACAAGTAATAATATTTGAAACGTTTAGTACTTTTTTTGATCAGTTAAATAGTACACAACTTATAGATGATAATTTAAAAAATCAATTTTATGAATTAATACCCTTATTGTTTCACTATGAAGAAGAAGGAGAAAAATTAAACTTTAGTATCATATTTATTAGAGATTTAGAAAAAAATAGAAAACTGTTACCTTCATTTATTTTTCAAAAGATTATAACAGTAGAGAAAGAAAAATTAAATTTTAGTGTCAATGAAATTATTAATCAAAAGCGGGGGATTACCCCGGCAACAGCATTGCGCTTGGCAAAATATTTTAGCATGTCGGCAGATTTTTGGTTGAATTTGCAAATTCGTTGGGATTTGTATCGCTCGATGCAAGCCGAAGCCAAAGATATTGCGATGATTCAGCCTTTGGCATCGTAGTTAATTTCCCCCTAAGCTCACCACACTTATACTTGCACTTATATGTATTGGAGGTGTAACATGGCACAAATGACCATTTATCTCGATAATGAACTTGAATCCAAAGTCAAACAAAACGTTGCCGCGATGGGAATATCTTTGAGCCAGTTCGTTTCAGGATTGATCCGTAAAGAGTTGCACGAAGAGTGGTCTCCCGCTATCCATCAGCTTGCAGGTGCATGGGATGATTTTCCTGATACTGATACTCTTCGACACCCTGAGGCGCATGATTGTGCGCGGGAATCGTTTTAAATGTATCTACTCGATACCAATACCCTCATCTATTTTTTTAAAGGGGAGGGAAATGTTGCGGCCAAGATGTTCGAGCACTCCCCCTCTCAAATCGCTATCCCTTCTCTGGTTGTTTATGAACTCGAAGTGGGAATCGCCAAATCTTCCTCACCGAAAAAACGTGAACAACAGCTCAAAATGTTATTAGAGAATGTGATTGTGATACCGTTTGGGAATGAAGAAGCACGTGTTTCGGCAAAAATTAGAGCCTCATTAGAAGCACTCGGCGAACCAATCGGACCGATTGACACATTGATTGCAGGGTGTGCATTGGCACATCATTATACTTTAGTTACCCGAAACCAAAGGGAGTTCGGAAAAGTAAAAGGGTTAAAAATCGAAAATTGGTATTTATAAGTATTTCTTGTAAAAACTTGTATTATTAGTGTATGATTTAAAGAAAAAAGAGTATCAAATGTTTAATGAATTTGAACAAGCAATGATAGTCATCGTAGCCATAGCGGCAGTCATCTTGGTTTTGTACTTTATTTTAAAAAGAAGCTCAACTCCAAAACCTCATAGTAATCAATCGCAAAACAATGATATACCCGAAGTAGTTATCCAAGAGCCACAAATAGAGCCACTTTCCGAAGTTCCTTTATATGGAATAGAAGAAGGAGATTTTGGAGTCATAGCACCGGTGCGCGAAGATCAACTCAAAGAGTTAACGGATAGACGAAAAAGTGACCATATTATCCAAAAGCGATCGGTTCCTGAGTATATAAAAATTACAAAACAAAATTTTGCTGAATTCGCCGGTGAGCGAATATTGGTTGCGGAAGATAATCACATCAATCAAAAGGTTATTTTAGGTCTTTTGGCCGATAGTGGCATAGAAGTGGTCATGGCCAATGATGGTCAAGAAGCGCTGGACATATTGGAAAACGACGCAAACTTTTTAATGATTTTGATGGATGCACACATGCCAAGAATCGATGGATTTGAAGCGACACGTACGATTCGAGAAAATCCTAAATATGACCATATTGTAGTAGTAGCACTGAGCGGAGACATTGCAACTGATGACATCCAAAAAATGAAAGATGCCGGTATGTCTGAACAGCTGGCAAAGCCTTTGAGAATGGAATCCTTATATAAAATAATTTATGCTTATACAGGTGAAAAAATGCATAAAGATAAGGGCATAGAAGCTGTTGAGAATAAAAGTTTTGATACCGCTAAAGGACTTGAAACGTGTGGCGGAGATGAGAATTTTTACCGTGAAATCTTAGCAGAGTTTATGGCTGACTACGGAAATTCACCGGATAGATTAGGAGAGCTTTTACGCGCTTCTAATATTCAAGATGCTGATGCACATCTTCTTGACATTATCGGTGTAGCTGCAAACATCGGAGCAAGCTCACTTGGTGAAGTTGCTTCCAATATGAAACTGGCTCTGGGTGATACACATGAGCAAAGCTACTTTAGCCTTTTCGACCAGTATAAGGTCAAATTTGATAGATTAATAGAAGACATTAGAGCGTATCTCTGATATTCTCTCTTCTTAATCCACCTTTGTTATAATATCTCTACTTAAAAGGGAATTATTATGGAACAATTTTTAGAAAAAGCAAAATCCGCCAGTCGTATCATAGCAACCATGAGCGGAAGTGAGCGCAATCGTATTTTACGGCAGATGGCGCAAGCGCTTCGTACTAATACAGCTAAGATCATCCAAGCTAACAGTATCGATATGCACAAAGCCCATGAAGAAAATTTGGCAAGTTCACTCAAAGAGCGTTTGCTGTTGGATGAAAAGCGCATCGATGCCATGGCGGTAGCGATTGAAGAGATTGCAGCACTCAAAGATCCGGTAGGACGTGTCATCGAGGGCTGGGTGACCGAAGCAGGATTGAAAATTGAAAAAGTTTCGATCCCTATTGGGGTGATTGGAATCATCTATGAATCACGTCCGAATGTTACCTCCGATACGGCGGCACTGTGTTTTAAAAGTTCCAATGGCTGTGTTCTCAAAGGGGGAAAAGAGGCAGAAGCATCGAATGCGATTATTGCCGAGGTATTGCAAGAGGTATTGGTTCAGAACAATTTTCCAAAAGAGTTGATAGCTTTATTGCCTGATTCATCACGAGAAGGAGTTAGCAAGCTTATTAAAATGGATAAGTATGTTGATTTGATCGTTCCGCGCGGGGGAGAAGGTTTGATCCGTTATGTGAGTCAAAACTCCAGTGTTCCTGTGGTCAAACACGACAAGGGATTGTGCCATACGTACATCGATAAAGAGGCGAACATCGAGAAGGCTATCGCCATTGCCCTCAATGCTAAAGTACAGCGTCCGGGTGTGTGCAATGCGATGGAAACCTTGCTGGTAGATACTGCCATCGCCAAAGAGGTATTACCATTGCTCAAAGAGGTATTTGAGTGTGAGCACACACAGTTAAAAGGGTGTGAAAAAACCCGTAATGTGATCGATATTGCCCTTGCGAGCGAAGAAGATTTCGATACGGAATATTTGGCGAATATTTTAAACATTCGTGTGGTGGATGGAGTAGAGGGAGCGATAGAGCATATCGTTCGTTTTGGCTCAGGGCACAGTGAGGCGATTGTCACCGAAAGCATCACGACAGCGGAACGTTTTATGGATGCTATCGATGCGGCGTGTGTGTATGTGAATGCCTCAACCCGTTTTACGGATGGGGGTGCGTTTGGATTTGGAGCAGAAGTGGGGATCAGCACCAATAAGCTTCATGCACGCGGACCGATGGGGGTCGAGGGATTGACCACCTATAAATACAAAGTGTATGGAAAAGGGCAAATTCGTTGAGCCTTGAAGTGCTGAATATCGAGTCGCTTGCTTTTGGGTATTCAAAAGAGAGGCTGCTGTTTAATGATTTTAGCTTGAGTGTTTCTCAAGGGCAGATCAAAGCAATTGTTGGACCCAGTGGTGTGGGGAAATCAACGCTTTTTGAGCTCATACTGGGACGTTCCAAACCACATAAGGGGGTTATTGCCTCCGCATCTCTCTCGCAAGTTTTTCAAGACCCGTACAGCTCATTTCATCCAAGCTATACTATCCGTGATCAAATTTCTGAAGTGGCTTCTTTGGATGGCTATGAAGCGTTGATGGTGAAGATGGGGTTAACGGCAGAACATTTAAGTGCACTGCCTCATAAGCTCTCAGGAGGGCAACTGCAACGTTGTTCGATTTTACGAGCATTGTTAATGAAACCGAAATTGCTCTTGCTGGATGAGCCGACATCGGCGCTCGATAATCTCAATCAGTTGGATATTATGAGGCTTATCGTCTCTAATTTAGAGGGGATGGGCGTGCTTTTAATTACCCATGATGCCCATTTGGCACAGTGGTGTGCGGATGAAATAATACGGTTAGGATAGGGTGTTTTTAAAGAGGTAATAGCCCGAAGCCGCCATGGCAACGGTACCAAAAGTATTGAGCGCCATGTTAAGTGCCGCCATCAATACATGTCCACCGCTGAGCAAAAAAAAGGTTTCAATAGCAAAGGTTGAATAGGTGGTTAGACCCCCTAAAAAACCGGTGGTTAGAAACGATTTAACCTGAGGCGTAAGATAAGCGGAATAACTAAAATAAGCAAAAAGTGCCCCTATGATAAAACTTCCGAGTAAATTGACGGACAGAGTACCAAAAGGCAGTGAATGAGGGAATTGGTGATTGACGACGCCATTGAGGTAGGCCCGCATTACTGCTCCGATAAAAGCACCGCTACCGATGGCTAGGACGGTTTGAAAGCTCATCATCGTATACCTTTTGCATTTTTAGTTGAGTATTACTAAGCCAATTTTGATCTTCTTTGTCTGCATAAAACGCGTCCAAATAGATGGCTTTTATTGAACCCGGACGAAAATTTTTTTGTTTATTGCTGAAATAAGATGCGGTAGCGATCAAGACGATGGGTTGAACTTTGAGTGCGTATTTATCTGCCACCATTTTTGCCCCAGACTTGAAGGGTTTCATGATGCCTGTTTCGGTGCGGGTCCCTTCTGGAAAAATGGTAATGACACGCCCTTCGTCTAGGCACCGCTTGGTCTCTTTAATGAGTTTGACGATGGCCGTTTTGCTTTCACGTTGCAGAGCAATATTTTTAGGCAGTCGCAGGACAAGCCCGAAAAAAGGGACAGAGAAGAGTTCTTTTTTCGCTACCCATGCAATATTTTTAGCGGTAATCGTTTCGATGATGCCAATATCGATGTCGCTTTGGTGGTTGACGAGAAACATTTGTGCGTCTGGGTCGAGCGTTCCTTTGGTATCAACGCCGATAAAAGTAAAGATACGAATAAACCATGCCCCTATTTTAACAGAGTAGGGTTGAGGCAGGAGATAGAAACCCACGATCATAAGGGCCATCCCCATAAAAATCATGATAACGGCATAGAGCCATCTAATTCGAGCAAATATCACGTTTGTTAATCCAGCCAACTTTTTTGTTGTCCAATCGAACTTTGATGAAGTCGCCGACTTTGTCCTCAGCCTCGACGTTTGTTTCTTCCATGGTAACTTCAAAAATAGTCCCGTGTTTTATAGGGAGGATCTGCACGGGAGCTCCCTTCTTCACACAAACATTTGCATTGGGTAACAAGGTAAAAACGACATAAAAGAAAGGGAGAACAGAGGCTAGAAGGTACCCTTGTTTTCGTCTCCAATAATACATCGCTATGAGAATAACAGCAAGTATTGCAGCTGCCCCTACTTTTAGCTCCGTATGGCGTGAATCCGTTGGGGAGAGGTCCTCTTGTGTTGATACGGTATCATCATCAACCGTAATCGGAATGCTCAGCGATTCATAACGATTTTTAGCAAGATTGAAAATGGTAAAATCGAGACTCTGCTGGGTGTTTGGGATAATAGTATAATAGGTGATTCTCGATTCTTCTACATTGGGAGTTTTAGATTCAAATCCTTGTTTTATTGTATTTGGAAGCGAAAAAGTTCCTATGTTACAACGTCGCGCGACGGCAGTAAAGACAACAATATTGCTCTCTTGGTTGTAAGCGGTTGTTTTATAGTCAATGATTTTAAAGGAGTCCGCTAATATATTTGCGAATGTTGCCGGAGGTGTCAACGTCGAAGCGGTAAGGGCGGCCCCCGTGATGGAATTTGAATCACTGCCGTTGGAGGTAACGGTTGCGGTAATGTCGGGCAATCGAACATTGGCTGATTGTACTAAAAAGTAAAAAGTGTCGTATATGCCGTCTGCTTTGGCAACGCGTTTGGGTGTTGGACTAAAGACACGTATTCCCTCTTCGTTTTGTAAACTGTATTCGATGTTTCCTGAGGCAATATCTGTAGGTGTGAGTTTGATGGTCAGGGGAAAGATCTCACCGATATAAAGATGAGACGGGATGTTAGAATGTTCCAGTGTGACACTACTGCTTTGTACAGCGTCGGTAAATAAAGCGTCAATATCTGTATCTTGGGAGGCTTCTTTTGGTTGCTCTTGGGGGAGTGTTGCGGGATCAGTAAAAACCGATGGCTCACCAATAGCGGTCTGTATGAGTAATAATAAAAGGGTAAGTATCTTTTTCAAGCGGATAAAAATCCCTCTAACATACGACGTCCATCCTCGGAGCCCAGTAGAGATTCCATAGCACGCTCAGGATGGGGCATTAATCCAAAAACATTTTTACCAAGATTGCAAATACCAGCGATGCTGTCAACGGAACCGTTTGGATTGCTAATGTTTCCTTGCGCATCCGTGTATTTTAGTAAAACTTGATCGTTGGCGTATAGCTCTGAGAGCCCTTGTGGATCAATGAAAAAGTTCCCGTCATGATGGGCAATGGGAATATTGACAACGTCATTGACATTGCATTGGTTTAAAAAAGGGTTGTTTTTACTAATGACTTTTAAATGATGATGGCGTGAGATGAAATGGAGACCTTCGTTGCGCTTGAGTGCCCCGGGAAGGAGACCGCATTCGGTTAAAACTTGAAAGCCATTGCAAATACCGAGCACTTTTCCGCCATTGTCAGCAAATTCTTTGACCGCTTTCATGATAGGAGACATCTTGGCGATAGCACCGCTTCGCAGATAGTCACCGTAGCTAAACCCGCCTGCGACTATGAGCAAATCAGTCCCTTGGGGGATACTGTTCTCTTTGTGCCAAAGGATTTGTGTTTCACAGCCCAATGTTTTAAAAGCATTTTGAGCGTCATATTCACAGTTGGTACCTGGGAATTGGATGATACCTACCGTTGTCTTCATGCTTGGATCTCGATGGAATAATCTTCGATAACCGTATTGGCTAAAAGGTCTTCGCACATTTGTGCTACTTTCGCTTTTGCGGATTCACCATTATTCTCGTTCATCTCGATAATGATTTGTTTTCCCACACGTACATCCGTAACGTTAGCGAAACCATGACCGGTAAGCGCATGCTGAACCGCTTTGCCTTGTGAGTCAAGAACTCCATTTTTTAAAAATACATTGACGATGGCTTTCATATTTTCCCTTTGTGTTCTTTGAAAACTAGTTTAAGATACGGTTTAGAACTTCTTCATAGGCGACTTTAAGCCCACCCATTCCTTGACGGAAGCGGTCCTTGTCCATTTTTTCACCCGTTGTTAAATCCCAAAAACGGCAATTGTCAGGGCTGATTTCGTCTGCAAGGATGATTTTTCCATTTGCATCACGACCAAATTCGAGTTTGAAATCAACCAAATTAAGCCCTTTTGCATGGAAGTACGGACGTAAAATATCATTGATTTGGCGAGACATGGCACGAAGCTGATCGAGTTCCGCTTCATTTTTAACCAGTTCAAGAATTAAACAGTGTTGGTCGTTTAGTTTTGGATCACCTAAGGCATCATTTTTGTAATCAAACTCAACGAGGGTAAATGGAAGCACCGTGCCATCTGGAATGCCAAGATTTTTGCTTAAACTTCCCGTTGCAACATTACGCACGATTACTTCGATCATAATGATGTCGACTTTTTTACACAGCATGTTGGTATCGTCAAGCATTTCTACAAAATGCGACTCAACACCGTTTTGTGCGAGCATCTGAAAAAGCGCTGTCGAGATCTTATTGTTGAGCGCACCTTTGCCGGCTTCGGTATCTTTTTTAGCACCATTAAATGCGGTTAGATCATCTTTGAATTGGGCAATGACTAGGTTTGCATCGTCTGTACTGTAGAGACGTTTTGCTTTTCCCTCATAAATGACTGCACGTTTTTCCATTATTCTTTTCCTTTGGTAATGATAAGGGCTTTGATGATACCAACGCCTTCTTTGAGTTGTATATCTTTTCTTAGCTGCTCTTTGGTAATAACCGTTTTGTTGGTGGCATTGGCTTCAGTAACATCTACCATTCCATCGACTTTTTCGAGTTCTTTTTCTAAGTGCTTTTTGAGGTCAGCTTCTTTGATATTAAAGGTGTTCTCGCGTTGTTTGATTTCATCTGCATCTACTTCTACATCAGGAACAACACCTACGGCTTGTATGGTGCGTCCGCTAGGGAGATAATAGCGGGCAATCGTTAGCTTGATGGCTTCAGCGTCGGTAATGGGCATAACAACTTGTACGCTCCCCTTGCCAAAAGTGGTTGCTCCTACAACAACCCCGCGTTTAAAGTCTTGAATCGCACCGCTTACAATCTCAGAAGCGCTGGCGCTGCCTTCATTGACCATTACGACGAGCGGGAGGCGGCAGACAGTTGCTTTTTTCGTAGCACTGTAGCTCACATCATCGCTTTTGTTGCGCCCTTTTTGAGAAACAATAACCCCTTCATCCACAAAAAGATCGGTGAGTTCTACGGCTTGATCAAGTAATCCTCCCGGATTGTTACGAAGATCTAGGATAACCCCTTTGCTTTTTGCGGCATGCTTTAGCAATGCTGCTTTGACATCCGTAGCCACTTTTTTATCAAAACTGGTAACTCGTACATAGAGAATATTGTCATCAATGGTGCGTGTATAGACGGATTCAACGGTGATAATGTCACGAATGATGTGAATTTTAAGAGGTTCAGCAGCACCTTTGCGAACAATCGTAAGATCAATGGGTGTTTTAGGTTTTCCGCGCATAATTCCAACCGCATCATCAATGCTCATGGTCAGTGTTGCTTTATCGTTGATTTTCAAGATAATATCACCCGCTTTGATACCGGCTTTGTCCGCAGGCGTCCCCTCAATCGGGGCGATGACCGTCAGCGCATTGTCACGCATGCCAACCGTAATGCCCAAGCCGCCGAATTCACCCTCCGTTTGGCTCTTTAGAGAATCAAAGCTTTTTTTATCCATAAAGCTTGAATGTGCGTCAAGATTTGAGAGCAAGCCCTGCAAAGATTTATCGATGAGCTTATCGATGCCAAGCCCATCGACATTGTATTGCTCAACAATGCTAAGGACTTTGGTGAACTTTGCCAACGATTGAAGCCGAGAAGCCTCAAGAGAAGGTTCTGGGGATTGGGCGGTCGTGTTGCTCTTGGCAATGAGAGAGGTGGAGAGCGCGAGAGTGAGGGCTACCGTACTGACAAACCCAACAACCATCATTTTTTTATTTTTCATCGTTCACCGACCCTTTTGGCCCATATTTTTAGATGAGGAATTATAGTTAAAACTCCATTAATAATCAACTAGACAATTGTGATTGTAACGTCCCCGATAGCGATTGTCTCACCTTTGATAATTTTAGCCCGTTTTCGGGTTTCAATGATGCCATTACGAAGGACCAATCCATCCTCTATGAGCATTTTCGCTTGACCTCCGGTGTCAACGAGATCGAGAAGTTTGATGAGTTTGTGCAGTTCGATAAATGCACCGTTGAGGGTATAGGTCATTTTTGATCCAAGTAGTTAGAATAAATAGACTGGAGAATTAAGAGAGGCAGAGAGAATCCCCATAAATGGGGATAAACGTAAAATTACCAGTTAGACTCACGTGGTGGGCGCGGAGCACGAGGGCGCGCCTCATTGACACGTAGCGTACGTCCGCCACAATCACTGTTTTCAAGCGCAGCAATTGCTTTATTGGCTTCATCTTGGTTGACCATTTCAACAAATCCAAAACCTCTAAAACGTCCTGTTTCCTTATCGTTTACGAATTTAACTGAACTAACTTCACCGTATTCTCCAAAAAGATCTTTGAGATCATTTTCGTCTTTACCGTAGGGAATATTCCCAACATATATTTGTGTCACATTGCACTCCGTGAAAAAATCGAACTATAACCTGCATAATCCTTGCGCTTATTTTATCGGTTGAAATCTTATGGCAATGTTAAAAATTGGATCAAGCGCACTCTAAAGTCACATTGGATACAATCGCGACATTAATAAACCTTGAAAAGAGCACAAGAGTATGGTACAAGTTACAAAGTTAGCAATGCGTTTTGGAAGTCGAGTTTTGTTTGAGGGGATTAACCTCAAGCTGGATAGAAACAAGCGTTATGGTTTGATTGGCGCAAATGGTGCGGGAAAAACGACCTTTTTGAAAATCCTCAGCGGTGAAATCAAAGAGTATGAGGGAGATGTGTCGATTGAACCGGGTTTGAAGGTCGGCATCCTAGGACAAAATCAGTTTGCGTTTGAAGATTTTACGATTGCGGATGCGGTTTTGTGGGGAAATAAACGTTTATACGACGCGATCAAAGAGAAAGAACATCTCTATGCCAACGGTGATTTCGAAGACGATAAAGTCAATGACCGTCTTGCGGAATTGGAAATGATCAGCGTTGAGGAGGATCCGACGTACGAATACGATGTTCAGATTGCCAAAATTTTGGAAAATGTCGGTATCTCTTCAGAGCATCATCAAGAATTGATGTCAAGCCTTCCGTCATCTGAAAAGTTTAAAGTTCTTTTGGCACAAGTTCTGTATCCAAAACCGGACGTATTGTTCCTCGATGAGCCTACGAATAACTTGGATATCGAAACCATTGGATGGCTGGAACGCGAGCTTCAGCGCCATGAGGGGACTTTGGTGATCATCTCTCACGACCGTCACTTTATTAATGCGGTTGTTACGAACATCTTGGATGTCGATTTCCAAAAAATCCGTGAGTTTACGGGGACGTATGATGACTGGTATCTCGCATCCACGGTCATGGCGAATCAAGCACAGTTGGATCGTGATAAAAAAGTAAAAGAAAAAGAGCAGCTTGAAGCCTTTGTGCGCCGTTTTTCTGCCAATGCCTCTAAAGCGAAACAAGCGACGTCTCGTCAAAAACAGCTTGAAAAACTAACGATTGAAGACATTAAGCCCTCGAGCCGCCGTGATCCAAGTATCGTCTTTAAAGCGAAGCGTCAAATGGGAGATGAAGCATTGGCCATCGCGAATATCAATCACAGCTATGGGGATTTAAAAGTGCTGAATGATATCAATCTCTTGATTGCTCCGGGGGAAAAAATTGCGATTATCGGTCCCAATGGTGCAGGTAAGTCAACGTTGTGTAAAATTATAATGGAGGAATTTGCGCCTACCAAAGGAACCGTTAAGTGGGGCGCTACGATAGAACCGAGTTATTTTCCGCAAGACACCGCGGATAAGATAAAAGGGACTGGGACGCTGTATGATTGGCTTAGAGCTTTTGATCCAAAGCGTGAGATTTCGGAGATCCGAAATTGTTTAGGACGTATGCTGTTCAACGGTGAGCAGCAAGAAAAAAGTGTCGAGAAAATCTCCGGAGGAGAAAAACATCGGATGATGCTCTCCAAGATGATGCTTGAGGGGGGAAATTTCCTTGTGTTGGATGAACCTACCAATCATCTTGACCTTGAGGCGATCGTTGCTTTGGGTGAGGCTTTGTATGAGTTTGAAGGAAATGTTATTTGCGTGAGTCATGACCGTGAGCTCTTGGATGCATTTGCAGGACGTATTATCGAATTGCATTTGGACGGAACGTATACCGACTTCCACGGAACGTATGAAGAGTTTGCCGAGGCGAAAGCCAATGGAACTTTATAAAAATTACGTCGGTTTTGGCGTCGCGGGCAATTTTGCCCTGCATTTAGAGCAGGCGGGAGAAATTGAAGACTTCAAAAAGGTCATTACCGAAGATCCCAACGGTCCCAAAGGGATGTTCCCTTTTTATGTCCCCAATCGTGAGGGTTATTTGGGTGTTTATCCTCTTAGCTGCGACACCATTGTTCTTCCAAAAGAAGAGTGCAATGTTCAAATCGAGCCTGAAGTAGGGCTTATTTGTGAAATAACGTATGATTCTAGCGGGAAGGTAACGCATATTATTCCAAAACAATTCGGCGCATACAACGACTGTTCTCTTCGCAAAGAAGGTGTTCCTAAAATTAGCCTCAAAAAAAATTGGGGTCCTTTCTCCAAGGGGATAGCGTCAACTCTTTTTCCGATTGATCGCTTTGTTGAGGGCGGGGTTATGGACAGCTATCGAATCGCATCTTTCTTAAAGCGTGATGGGTTGACGATGCGTTACGGAGAAGACGTTGAGCTTAAGGGTTATCGTTATTTTTACGAAAAACTCACGCAGTGGATGGTTCAACAGCTTAATACGCAAGAAGACATCGGACCCTTGGAATCCATCGGAGAGTATCTAAAAAAGGCTCAGTTTCCAACGCAAGCGATCGTTAGTATCGGGGCTACACGCTACACCCATTTTGGCGAAACCACGTTTCTAAAAGAGGGGGATGAAATTGTGGTGGTGGTGTACGATAACGCGCTGTATTGCGGGAATCAGATCCTTATGATGGTGAATCGAGGAGATCTGAATGTCCCCGGCGCGAGTGCATTGATTCAGAAGGTTGTCCGAGAAAAAGATGTCTAGGGGGACGAAGTTTTCGCTGGATTTTGGTTCATCATGGGATGACGGATGGAATTTGGAAAGCGAAACCAAAGCAAAAATCATCATTATCGAGGAGCCTTCAAAGCATGCGTTGATTTTGCAAAAAGAGAAACGCCGCGGAAAAGCGGTGAGCCTCGTGGGACCGTTTTGTTTAAGTGATGAGGCTGCGCAAAAAACACTGACCATTTTGAAAAAAAAACTTGCGTGCGGCGGTGCGTATAAAGAGGGCTGGATGGAGTTTCAAGGCGACATTGGACCAAAGATACGTGAAGCGTTGGAAGCCCTCTCTTTTTGTTTTAAGAAACCGAAGTAAGCCCTATAAAGTAGTCGTAAAGACGACTTGGTTACGACCTCTCTCTTTTGCCGCATAGAGATTGACATCGGCGGTGTGCAAGAGTGCTTCATTTCCCATACTCATAGTAGGGGTGACGCAAATCGCGCCCAGAGAAATCGTGACAATCCCCGTGTTTTTATTCCCTTTATGTTCCATATTAAGCGATTCTACATTGAAACGCAAGCGTTCCGCCATTTGGCGGGCACTTGCCGCATCGGTATCGCTTAGTACGACGCCAAACTCTTCCCCGCCTAAGCGAAAGGCAAAGTCTCCGGGACGCGAGAGCGATGTTTTCAATACACGCGCGACATTTTGCAAGGCAACGTCGCCTTGTAAATGCCCATACGTATCATTGTACGGTTTGAAGTAATCAATATCTACCATGATAAAAGTAATCGGTTTAACGGCGCGAGAAGCGCGCTTGAATTCACGCTCATAGACGAGATTAAAATAGCGCCTGTTAAAAATCCCCGTAAGGGTATCTGTGTAGGAAGCCTGCTCCAGCTTTATATTAAGGTGTTGTAATGCTTTCGAAGAATCCAAAAGCTGTTGTTGTTGCCGTTCAATTTGGGTAAAGATTCGCCACGCAAAGGTCATCACCCCTGCTAAAATGACACTGAGCATGACGGCAAGTTGCATCAAAGAATTTTGATGATGGTTAAGGGTAACGGAACGCTCATATTGTGCCACAGCAATTTCATAGGATATGAGTTGCGCAATGGTATTGTGAATGGAAGTGATGTTATCGGAAAGGGTCAAGATTGAGACAGAAGATGCATTTGTGTGCTGGGCGGCAAGTGAGCGAATGTTCTCAAAATAGCGTTTCATAACATCAATACGTCCATCGGTGTACGTGATGTAAGGGACCTCTTCGGGACGGGTGTGATGCGAACGATAGCTGGCCCACAGCTGATCAATATTGGTAAGACCCAAGGTAACGTCACGGGCGAAATCTTCATCGCTGAGTACTTTTTCCCGCCATCGATAAACATTGGATTCAAGTTCATGGTGATAGGCCGTGTTGATAGCGCTGAGCTCGGTGATAGGAAGCATGGAGCCAAAATAGAGCGTATCTACGTTTTTTTTCATTGTCAGAAGGTTAAAATAACCTACAAAACCGACAACAAGAAGGCCCAGCGCGACACTTATGAGTAAATAAAGAAGTTTGGTCTTTAGCTTCAGAGATTCCATAAAATAGGGTGCGCCTTTTGGGACATAGATTCTATTTCTAAGCAATTCCTATACCAAAGTATACTAAAAAAGAGTATCAGATGGGCGCGAATTAAAGCAATGATTCACGATGTTGCAAGGCACTATGCTGCCAAGGGTCTCGTGAATTTTCTAGCTTAACTCTTTGGTGTATAAGGCTCTATCGGGATTTTTTTTGCTATTGCCCATTGAATTCCGCCTTGCAGATTGATAACGTTGTAGCCCATCTTTTGCCCAAGGTGGGTACCTAGTATCTTGGTGCGATTTCCAGTAGCGCAGATGATGGCAAAACGTTCGCCCTCTTTGATGTTTTTATTGAGTCTGTTTAGAAATGCTTCGAGATCATAGTTTCCGCGTTCATCAAAAAATTTAATCGGGATAGATCCTTTGACAAGTCCAGTGTTTCGCCATTCGCCAGGTGTTCGTATGTCGATGATTTTAATTTTAGAGTCAAACAATTTTTTATCGAGAGGCTTGGCCGTGTAGTCGGCCATCGTAACGTTGGCGAGCAAAAGCAGAGAAAGAAACCACTTCATGAAAAAAACCTTTTGTGCATATTGTCGATATAATTATAGCTTCTTAATCATTAACCGAGGTTTTATGAACGATTCTAAACTCGAAAGCTCAAAGCGACTTCGCTACATTCGTCTTTTGGGGCGCTTTATAAGTGGAATATTGTCGTATCTTGCCAAAAGCGAGGATCCGACCAAAGAACAGTACGATCAAAAAGTGGACATGAATTTTCGTTTTTTAGAAAAAAATGAAGCGGTCAAACTGTATAAAGATGAGTACATGGCGCTCGAAGCGTTGGGGCAAAAAATTCTCGATTATCGTAACAGCGATGAGGAGATAAACACTATCAAGGAAGAACTTTTTTACGCCCAAAATCAGCTTGAAAAAAGGGTAAATGCCAGACGCTATAAAAAATCAAAGCACGACAATCATGCGGGAGATGGCTGGTGATTACGGGATTTTTATGAGGCTCTTTTTAACATCACTCAAACGTACAAACGTATAGCCCTCTTTGATAAGGGTTGTGACGCCTTGAATAATTCCCTCACGCGTTCCCCCCTCAGGATGGTTCATGTGGTAGATGATGATATCTCCAGCACGAGCAGCGATGAGATATTGAGCTACTTTTTGGGCGCTAAAGGTAGCTCCCGCATCGCCTAAAATCGAAAACCCGCCAATCTCCATTTCCAGTGTATGCGCAATGGCTACGGCTTGCTCATCGTAATAAGCGGTTCCGGCGCGAAAAAATCTTGGACGTTTTCCGGTGAGTTTTTCTATTTTTTGATTGTTTCCCTGTATTTCAGCGATCACTTCATCCGCGGAGGCAGTGCCATGGATGCCGTAAGCGCTCTTGCCTTCAACGGAAAGAGGTTTATGGGCTGTTCCGTGATTGGCGATTTCAAAGAGGGGATTGCGGGAAAGCTGCATAAAAATTTCAGGATTACTGTCAATCCAGCGGGCGTTGATAAAAAGAGTGGCAGGGATACGGTGTGCCGTCAAAAACTCGATGAGTCCCTCATCGTATTGAGAACTTCGCGCGCTTCCACCGCATGCATCAAAGGTTAGAGCAATCTCTTTTTTATCGGAATGGAACTTGGTAGTTACGCCGGTAACATTTTCGCCCCATTGTTGAGGGGGTGTCTGTGCGTAAATCGAGAGGGGAAAGAACAGCCAGATAAAGCGTTTTAAGATCATTGATTATGTTTTTTACTGAGCGCTTCGATATGGTTGCTGTCGCCCAATACGACCAAAATGTCGCCGGCTTCCAGAATATCATTTTTTTCAAAGGTAGTACGCCATTCTCCTTGATGCTTGTAGGCAATGGCTTTTACATCATACTCTTCTTCGAAAATAGGAGAGAGAATCGAAGTGCCGACCCAAAAAGAGGGAACGGTCATTTTGGCAAGCTTCATTGTGATGGAGAGATCGATCGTTTCGTAGTGCATGTTGGCAACGATTTTTTTAACCAGCTTTTTGGCTGATTCCATCTCGGGATAGATCACCTTGGCAGCACCGAGTTTGGAGAGAATTTGCCCGTGTACTTGGGTAATAGCTTTGGCGACAACCGTCTCGATGCCCAGTTCCTTGAGCGCCATAACGGTAAGAATGCTGGCTTCAATATGTTCACCGATACTGACTATCGCGATTTCCGCATCCCCAATTCCCGCTTCACGAAGAGCGCGTATATCGGTAGAATCAAGCATGATTGCGTCTTGAACAAACTCGCTTATATCGCGAATTTTTTCTTCATCATTATCGATAGCGATAACGACTTCTCCTTGCTGTGCCAACCCCTTGGCAACGTGAAATCCAAACTTTCCTAATCCGATAACAACGTACGTCATATTACGACCTTTCCTTCTGCGTATTTAATGCGGCTTTTTACCGCTTTTCCCACGATGACAACGGTGAAGGCAAAGACACCAATTCTTCCCATCAGCATCAATAAGATAATATTGAACTTTCCAAGAGCGCTGAAATTTGCGCTGTAACTTAACACCCCTCCATTACCCGTAGAAAGCCCTACGGTGCCAAACGCCGAGCAGGTTTCAAAGAGGGTTCGCACAAAGGAGAGTCTTTCGCTTTCATTGAGTAAAACGGTGGAAATCAAAACATAAAAAGTGGCAATAAAAATAACAGCGTACGCTTTGTTGATCTGATAGGCGCTGAGGCTTCTGCGAAAAATATGAGGATTGGTCTGTCCGCGTAATGTGTACCAGACTCCGATAACAGCTAGCGCTACGACGGTCGTTTTGATACCGCCGGCAGTCCCTCCGGGGCTTCCTCCTATCATCATAAATATGGTTCCAAAAAAGAGATCCGAATCGTTCATGATTGAAAAATCGATGGTGTTAAAACCTGCTGTACGGTAGTTGACAGAGGCAAACCACGCAATCAAAATTTTGTGCCATCCATCCGCATCTCCAAACAGTTTTTGATTGTTCCACTCGAGGGTGAGAATGATCATCATCCCCCCTAGAATCAGTAATCCCGATGTCCATAAGACGATTTTGGTATGCGTAGAGATACGGGCTAACGTTTTTTTGCGGTAGTTGTAAAGCTCCAAGAGGACTAAATACCCAAGTCCACCCAATATAATGAGAAGCGGTATGGTGAGATTGATAACAAGATCCCCCTTAAAGCCCATCATATTGTCACTGTAGAGGGAAAACCCGGCATTGTTAAATGCGGAAACAGAGTGAAAGAAACCGAACCAAAGGGCTTTGCCAAACGGCATATCTGCCCAGAAACGCAATGAGAGAATGATACCGCCAACGAGTTCAATAATAACGATACTCGCAAAAACAATTTTCAAGAAGCGAAATATTCCGCTCATTCCCGGGTAATTTAAGGACTCTTTGAGGATAAGACGATCCCGATAGTTGAGTTTCTGACGGCGCATGAGGGCCATAAACGTCACCGCAGTCATGTACCCTATCCCCCCGATTTGAATCAGAGAGAGGATAACGACGTGCCCGAAAGTGGTGAAATCGACGGGAGTGTCTTTGACAATCAACCCTGTCACACATACGGCAGATGTGGAAGTGAAGAGAGCATCGATGAGAGAGAGCTCACCATTATGGGCAAACGGAAGCATTAGGAGTAAAGCCCCAAATCCAATGAGAATAACAAAGCTCATAAAAATGATTTTAACGTCCTGCGATTGCGTGGGGAATCCTTACTTGATGTCTGAAAACATTATAGGCTATGAAAGTTTAAAGAAAGCGTAAAGTGTAAAAGTATATTTTAGTAGTTAAGATATTAAATATAAGATATAATACACATAGATTAATACAAAAAAAGGATATTAGATGTTAACGTATGGTGTAACAGATATTCAAAACAAGCCCTCTTTAATGAAAATAATGGATGTGGCTGAAATTATCGATAGAAGAGCGCATACTACTGTAGGATATTTTATTTCTTCAAAATATGAAAGCTTTATCTTGCCGATCATCGAAAAAATCGATCGAGAAGAAAAACTTGCAAAACTGCATAAACTAAGAAATCATCAAGATTTGGAATTTGCAGAGCTTGGAGTGAATGATGGACTTAAATAGAGGCGATGTTGTCATTGTCAATCTTTACCCTAAAAAAGGTGATGAAGTAGGAAAAATTAGACCTGCCGTAATCATCTCAGGGGATGATGAAAATGCTATCTTAGATACAGTCATTCTTATGCCTCTTTCGACGGATCTTCTTGATAATATGGATCCATATAGAATCAGAATTTTAAAAAGAGATGGTCTCAAAGAAGATTCGGATATTTTAATCAATCAAATCCGAGTTCTTTCAAAAATGAGAATAAAAGAGAAAATTGCAAAACTTACATCGGTTGAATATGATGCTGTAATTGCCCATCTTTGCAAAAATTTTTAAATGAAATATAGTTTTATGAAAAGTTGGTCACCTAGTAAAGCTTAAAGTGGTTGAAAGTACGTTGTGCAGGGAAAGTGTTATGGTGACTCCAAGGGGAGAGTCACCATATTTTTACAATCCCC
>JAUPLR010000066.1 GCA_030836825.1 Campylobacterota bacterium | reverse complement strand
GGCAATACCTCACAAATCATTTCACGTCCCATATAGCCGGATCCATTGCATTCTTTACAGCCAGATCCTGCATGGAAAACTGTACCAGAAGGGATGAGTGAGCTGTATTCTTCTTGTAATGAAGTGGGTATTTCCACCTCTTTTTTACAATGGGGACAAATTTTGCGGATAAGTCGTTGTGCTTGCACGGCAACCAGCGCGCCGCTGATAAGATAGGGCTCGATACCCATGTCAATCATACGCGGTATAGCGCTTATCGCATCATTGGTATGGAGGGTAGATATAACCAAGTGACCCGTTAGCGCAGCTTTAATTGCGATTTCAAGTGTTTCGTGATCACGGATTTCCCCGATCATAATCTTATCAGGATCTTGGCGAAGAATGGAGCGCAAAGCATCTGCAAACGATAAGCCCACCTTTGCATTGACTTGGACTTGTTGTATCAAATTCATCCGATATTCGACAGGGTCTTCAACCGTAATCACTTTGTCTTCAACGTTTCGCAGTTCATTGAGGGCACCATAGAGGGTTGTTGTTTTACCGCTTCCCGTAGGTCCTGTAACAAGAATAATTCCAAACGGAGACTGCAACGATTTAATCAGTTTTTGATAACTTACGGGATCCATCCCTGATTCTTCAAGTTTTACCAACGCTTTTGTTTTGTCAAGAATACGCATGACAATGGATTCGCCATAGAGTATTGGCAGAGTCGAGATACGAAAATCAAATTCAGCATCCATGACAAGGGCCGAAAAACGCCCATCTTGCGGTTTACGGCGTTCAGCAATATCGAGGTTGGCAAGAAGCTTAATCCGTGAAGCCAGTGGCGGATAAATATCGCGGTCAAAAATAAATATTTCGCTTAACTTACCATCGATTCGGGTGCGGACTACGCAGTTTTTTTCTGTTGGTTCGATGTGTATATCGCTGGCGCGGGCTTTGATACAGGCTTTTAAAATAACATCAATCAGCTGTAAAATAGAGGAAGCTTCTTGTTGTTCTTCAACACTGCCGATGTTGCGCAGTTCGCTGCGGATATTGGCAACGAGCTCTTTAACGCTGTCCTTGAGCTCAATTTTAAAAAGGTAAGCTTGTATTTGTTTTTCAGTCGATATCGCGACTTGCAATGCTTTTCGTGGAAAGAGACGCTGTATGGATTCTTGCGCTTCGATGTTTAGCGGATCGGAAAAAGCTACCACGACGTACATATCATCTTGTGAAATAGGCAGGGCATTAAAGCGCTTTAGTTGTGCGGTTGGAATTTTTTCGACTAGACGGTAATCCATATCGATGGAGTCCAAATCAATGAAGGGTAATTCAAGGCTTTGGGCAAGAAGTTGCAATATGGAAGATTCATCCAGAAAATGATAGTTTTTAATAATTGAGAGCTCATACTCTCCGGTTCGTACGTGTTCAACAACAAAACGTTTGATGAAATTCAGAGAAATAGCACCAACCTTGGTCAAGGTTTCCAAAATAGTGTCATCTTGTACGCCGCGGGAGACCAAACGATCAATTTGCTGCTGAGAGATATGGTTTTTTTCTAATAAATCATACGTAATACGATCCATATTAGCTTTCCTTATTCATATACATGATGTTTGGTCAATATCTTATCATAGTATTCATCAATGGCAAAGGTTTTATGCGCATCTATTTGAACGGTATAGAGTTTGTACGTTTGCTTTGGATTTGTATTGTCACGGTATTCTTTAATGGTATTGCCCAATTGAGGATTCTTACAATAGTAATCAAAAATTTTAGATACCAAATTTGAACTGGTCGGTAATTTGAGTGATTTCATGGGGAGGTTGTCGTAAAGCGCCTGGGTTAGAAGTTTCTTTTCCAGTATCAGGAGTGAAAAATACGAAGCATTGGCTCGAGCTTCAGGCGTATCGTTGAGAACCGTTGCAGGGATATTTAATCGGTCGATTTGATCTGCATTTAAACAAGAAAAAGCATAAAGTGAGACGTATTTGTCACTTGTTAGAATTTTTTTTAAATTTAGATTTCCAAGGGTGCAAGCGTCATAATACGCCCCTTTTTGATAAAGCATAAACATTTTCGATGGGACATCTGCGTGAAGCATTAGGCAAGCAGACGGGATGAGTAAAAAGAATTTTTTCATTTTAAACCCCCTTTATCCAGAGCATCTAAATAATTTTTGGCCGCTTGAGAGTTTGAATTCGAAATATAAATTTGCAATGTTTTTCTTGCTTGTTCTTCTTTTCCCAGCTTAACAAGTGACTTGGCAAAGATAAGCCAGCTATCATCTATGTTATTGTTAATTGAATTGGTTTTTAACGCATAATTATAGGCTTCGGAATAGTTGCCATGATCGTAATGATACTTGGCGATGTAAACCCCTAGATTTGGATTGGAAGTATTTTTAAATCTATCTTCTATTTCATGGATATCAAACGCGGTATCATCACGTTTAATAGAGGTTATTTTTCCTTTGACGACAGGGTGCGGAGCTTTTGTTTGTGCTTGCGTGATGGCAGGCATTGGAGTAGGCGGTGAAGCAACAGGCGCAACTGAAGCCTTTGGAGTCGCCACTGGAGCGGTTGGAGAGGGGACAGCCACCGCTGTGTCCCTCGCAGGGCTGGAAGGAGCATTCATGTCCCCTATAAAGTGCATAGATGGCTCTAAAACCATTGCTTCATCATCGTTTACGGCAGTATCAGAGGCTTTAACTTTGGCAACCTCTTTTTTTGAGGCAATCAGAGCGGTAGATGAGGACTTGTTTGATACAACAAAAGGCAGGGTAAATCCTAAGAGCGCAACCATGGTAACCAGTACAGCATAGGGCAACATCTTCTTGATCTTGTATTTAAGCCAACGGCGCTCTAATTTGGAGATATCAAGCATGAATAAGCCCTGTATGAATGGCTGCCATTTCAATGAATTTTGTACTAAGCGCGTTGTGTTTTATTTTTCTTGGGTTGTTCTCTTCGTACCAAACATAGAGACTAAAGAGTGAAAACATGAGCTTGTTAGAGTCTCGATAATTGCCACGTGTGAGTTTGTTAATTAATTTAATGTTTTTTTCGTTAATCATGTTGGCAACGTCAAAGCAGTTTGCCTTAAGCAGTTTCTTTTGTATGTAAATTTTGAGCTCTTCATGTGAGGCATTTTGCAGTTCGATACTTTCCCAAATACGCGTTTGAAAGTGCTCTTTGGCAATAATATCTTCGTTGTCCGTTTTGTGAAGCGCAATGACAAATTTTAGGGCGCGTGCATCTGAAATTAAACGAATTTTTTCCATTAGGGAAGGGCTGTAAAGTTGTGCTTCATCGAGTAATACAATGGGAACAACAGGGTAGTTCACAGCAGCAGAAAGTTCTAGAAATCTGGTGAGAGTAAGTGCCTCTCTGCTTGCGTAAGAGTATATCTTATGCGCTAATACACGTAAAAAATCGTCTTCGTCAATAATGGGAATGTCGATCATGCATACTTTCTGATGTTTGGAAAGATCATGGTGAAGCTTATGCAGTAACATGCTCTTTCCTGTACCCGGTCTGCCATAAAGTAAAACCATCTTCAGCGGCTTTTGGACAGAGGTTTTCAAACT
>JAUPLR010000065.1 GCA_030836825.1 Campylobacterota bacterium | reverse complement strand
CTGTCGTCGTCAGCGGATTTGAGCCCGTGGATGTGATGGAGGGGATTCTAAAAATCATTGTCCAAAAAAACGAGAACCGCAGTGAGGTAGAGATTCAATACAGCCGTGCCGTTACGCAAAGAGGAAACCAAAAAGCTCAAGCAATGGTTGATAAGACCATGCGCGTACGTGAGAACTTCCGATGGCGGGGTCTTGGGGATATTGCCCACAGTGCGTTAAAAGTGCGCGATGAATATGCCCATCTCGATGCTGAGGTTGTCTTTGCGCAGTTTCTTTCCTACGAGCCCATCGACGATCATAAACTCTGTATCTGCGGCTCGATACTCAAAGGACTAGCCAAACCCAACGATTGTACGGTTTTTGGCAGGGCATGTACTCCCAACTCTCCGCTAGGAAGCTGTATGGTGAGTTCTGAGGGTTCATGCAATGCCTATTATCGCTATGGAGGTGCTCTATGAAGCGCATACAGTTATCGCATGGAGGAGGGGGAGAAGAGATGGATGCTCTTATCCGTGATCTTTTTTACCGCCATTTTTCCAATGACACTCTTTTGCGCAGTGAAGATGCAGCGGTTTTGGAGATAAACGGCAAAATCGCTTTTACCACCGACAGCTATACGGTCACCCCATTGTTTTTCAACGGCGGTGATATAGGCAAGATTGCGGTTGCAGGGACGCTTAACGATCTGGCTATGATAGGGGCCCGACCTCTGTATCTCAGCTGTGCGTTTATCATCGAAGAGGGATTGCCTTATGAAACGTTGGAGCGCATCGTACTGTCTATGAAAGAGGAATTGTCCAAAGGCAATGCCAAAATCGTCTGCGGTGATACCAAAGTTGTCCCCAAAGGCTCTGTTGATCAGCTCTTTATCAACACATCAGGAATTGGGGAAATAGTCTTGTCCTCTCTCTCAGCGCACAATATCCAAGAGGACGACATCCTTATCGTCTCACGTGATATTGGTGCGCATGGGGCAACGATACTGGCTTCTCGTGAGGGAATCGATATAGAGAGCGCTTTGTCTAGCGATTGTGCTACGTTATGGCCGGTTGTTGAGGCATTGATTGCTGATGGTATACGCGTCCATGCAATGCGTGATGCGACCAGAGGCGGTATGGCTGCTGTTTTAAACGAATGGGCCGGCGCGAGTGAAATTTGTCTTGAGATTGAGGAAAACAGTGTCCCGATTCGTGATGAGGTGCGGGGGATTTGTGAGCTTTTAGGGATGGAACCCTTTGAGTTTGCCAATGAAGGGACGTTTATCCTCGCCATCCATCCGTTCGACGCTCAAAGAGCCATCGACGTGTTGCATCGATTCCAAATGAGTACAAATGCCGCGATCATCGGGAGGGCAACAACGTACAAAGCAGGGCGGGTGATACTAAAATCAGCTTGGGGTAGTTCGCGTTATCTTGAGCGTCCCAAGGGTGAACTGTTACCGAGAATTTGTTGATGCATGAATACTCGATTGTCCAAGCACTGATCGATCAATGCGAAACGCTTTCGGCGGACAACAAAGCCTCTGCCATTACCAAAGTGGTGGTCAAGATAGGACAATACAGCGGGGTCGAACCGCATTTACTCGAAACCGCCTTTGAAACGTTCAAAGAGCAAACGATCTGTAAGAATGCCGAATTTGTGATGAACATACAGCCGCTCGTTGTTGAGTGTAGCGATTGTCAAAAACAGAGCGTACTGGATACGCCGCATTATGTCTGCCCTAAGTGTCAGAGCATCGATATTCGTGTCATTGACGGTGAAGATATGATGTTGATGAGTTTGGAGATGGAGAGTTAAATCTTTTTATTTTCCATCAAATCTTCACGCAGTTTTTGCAGTTCCTCCCGATAACGTTTTCCGTCTCCATAAGGGGTGAATTTTGTATAATGCGCATGATGCGAACGCAGTTTACGAGCATGGCGGATCGGACACCAAAATTGTTCTGTCCGTCCTATGATCTCTGTGCTATAGGCTATGAGTCCATTAAAATAAGAACAATAAAAGCAATTTACTTTTTCGATGAAATTTAAGTAGTCCAAATGTGCACGATCAAATACAAAATAATCCCTGCGTACAACGGGAGCAATCTTATAAACCCTAAAATTTACCGTTTGATAGAGGAACAAAAAGCATTCCAAAACCAATGCAGGAACGATACCGGCGTAAATGATAGGAGCTGTCAGAACATGAAGAATTGGAGTACGTGCGAAATAGGGAAGCAATCCCTCTTTGAACTTTCTTTGAGTGGAAAGTATGTCAGCGGAAAGCTTTTTTTCCTCTTCTTCTATCTCTTTTTTTAAATTCTCTTCGAGAACGCGTATCGCATCAAAGATTTCATCTATTTTTGAGTTCATGGAATATCTTTGTGGGTAAGATACCTAATCTTATCAGGCTAACCTTTAAATTCTTGAATCACTGCCAAATCCCATGGAGCGTATAACCGCACGAGGGACAATGGCATTTTTGTATTAGACGGTTGGTTACGTATTGCCCGATATGACCGTGCCGATCAATCACTAATGCTTGGCACCTAGGACAATACGTTGATTCTCTCTTTTCGTCAT
>JAUPLR010000064.1 GCA_030836825.1 Campylobacterota bacterium | reverse complement strand
TCTCGTAGTCCTGCGCCCCTTTGTGCTGCCTGTCTATGCGGACATTGGACGTCCATGGTGGATGATTAAATCAGGACTTTTTTTATACGACCTTTTTTCGCATTTTATCGCACCGCATCGTGTTATGGATAGGGATGCGTTCAAAACAAAATTTAGTGCCCTCAAAACACAAGGTTTAAAAAAAGTTTTTACCTATTATGATGCCAAAACCGATGACCTGCTTCTCACCCAAACCGTAGCGCAAGAAGCCCAAAACAACGGAGCCGTTTTTTTTGAAAACACAACGATTCATGAGGTTAAACATCAAAAAGAGGGCTTTACCCTTTTATGCGGCGATAGGCACTTCGAAGCTCCAATACTCATCAACGCTACGGGCCCCTGGATCGATGAGATCAATCACCGGTTTAATCTTCCTTCACGGTATAAAATCAGCAAAGTTAGCGGCATCCATATTGTCATAGGCCATCTTCTCGCCACAGAGCCCATTTTCCTCCAAACGGTCCATAATCGTATCCTTTTTATCATCCCAGAAAATAAGAGCAATCAAACCGTGATAGGAAGCACCCAACGACAGGAAACCGGTGAAATGGACAAAATACACGTCAACGAAGAAGATGTCAATTATCTGCTCTCCCATACCAACCATTTTTTAACTATCCCTCTCAAACGTGAAGATGTTATTCATACGTATATCGGAGTACGGCCTATTATTGAATCAAAGGAGGGCATGGCGAAAACGTCGGGGGAATGTCAGCTGGATTTACACGATTTTGGTCAGACACAACTGCTGCATATCTTTGGCGGCAAGATCACCACTCATTGGTCTTTGGCGGAAAAAGTGCTCCGTCTTTTGCGATTATAATACTCTGTAGCAACACTACGCTATAATGCGGTTAATAATTAATCGTTTGCTCTCCAGCTTACTTTAGCCTCGTTTCAGAGGTTTACACTCCTAAGGACTCTTATGTCATCAACCATCAAACGTCAAAACCACCGCATACACCCTTGCAGTACTGAGCGCAAAACGCAATTGCTAAACTTTGTGATTTCACAAAATCCTGCCCGCTCAATCCTCGTGGTAACTGCCCATGACACAAAAGCCATTGACGTAGCCCAAACCAAAGAGATCACCCTCGTAACGGATAGTGATTTAGTACAGCCGAGTGAGGCGATGTACGACATCGTGATCAGTTATGATCTGCCTGACAAAGCAATCATTTATATGACACGCTATGCTCGTGCAAAAGAATTCGCCATTATTCTGTTGGGTGCAGAAGATCAAAAAAATCTTTATGCCATCGAAACCCTTTTTGGTCGTACCATTACGCAAGAAACGGTTGCCGGTTTTGAGCCAAATTTCGGAATTGCCGTAGAACAAAAAAACAAAGAAGAGATGGCAGCTCAACGTGCAAAGCGCGAAGAAGAGCGCGCGAATCCATCACGCGCACCCAAGCGTGAGTTTAAGCCAAAAAGAGAAGATAGAGCAAGAGATGATAGCCATCCGGCTCGAAAACCCTATGAAGGTAAAAAGAACGAAGAAAAAAGTTCTAATTCATGGGAACAAAAAAAGAAAAAGCCCACTCAGTTTTTAGGTAATGATGAAAACGGGAAACCTATTTTCGGGACTAAAACCCGTGAACGTAACCATTACATCGACGGAACACCACGAAGTGATGCCGAAAAATTTGGAAAAACTGCATTCGTGAACAAGCCAAAGTTTTTTGGGGAACATGATAAATCCAAGAAGAAGGATGAGGCAAAAAAACCTTTCAATCCTGAGCGAAAATCGTACGAAGGAAAACCAGCGTTTAACAAAGACGAGAAAAAGCCCTATGGTGAAAAGAAACCGTCCTATAATAAACCAAAGCCTGCACATACCGATACAGCACCTAAGCGAGCACCACGCCGTATCAATGTAAAATCACTCAAACCATCCGAAGACAAGCAATAGGCTTTTCGCCTATTGTCTTATCAACGCTTTTTTGACTTCTAAACGATCGTAAAGTTTGAGCATATTGTGATAATCTTGATGCAGCGTCACATCGATCAAATACTCTTCACCCTCGATAATCAACAGTGCTTTTTCGACTTTTTCTTTGCCATAGATATCAAACAACGCCTCTTCGTACTCTTCCCATGGTAGCTGCGCCTCACCCATGCGTATGAGTTCTGCTACGACGTGCCCTATTTTATTGGTTCCAAATTCCAGCAGAGAAATGGCTTCTTGAGCATTACCTGCTAATAAATAGATTTGCGCTTTAAACTGGGCCATTGTAAAATTGTTCTCAAAAATCACGCCGATGTATTTTTCAATATTGAGAGTATCTTCCAGTGACTCTATGTAATCCAATATTTCTTCAGGGTCAAATTCACTAAAATTTAGCACCATCTCTCGTATGAGCTTGCCGTTATTTTTGTTGTTGTACGTCAGATCCTCTATCGGATAAACTTCCGAGACACTGGGGACGATCATCTGGCAGGAGTAGAACCCGAGATAGTTGTACTCTCGCACGTACATCTCTTTGTTCATCTCTTTTAAAATACCCAACAAGAAGTCGTATTCTGCAACACTCCCCTCTCCTTTATACTCCCAAGGCACATAGTTAAAACTCTTTTTTGCACTCAAAAATCCAAATCCCAATTTACCATTAGAATCGATAAAATGGGATTCAAGGTTGAAACTGTCCGAAACCAAACTCATATCAAAGGTCGGCACTTCAAACGCATCCAGATTCTCCAACCCACGCCCCTGCATCAGTTCTGTCATAGTACGTTCCAGCGATACTTGCAAGATGGGATGGGCTCCAAACGAGACAAACAGCGTTGAATTTTCAGGATTGATAAGCGAAATCGCCGTTACAGGGAATTTACCTCCCAATGACGCATCCAGCACCTCCACAATGTATCCCAATGCCCGAAGCGCGTGAACATCACGGCTGAGTCTCTCAAAAGAGCGGATCACCTCTTCGGGAAATTTCGGAAGCGCATAGCCGTTTTTAATAATCTGGATTTTTGCATAACGCTCAAATATCTCGCTGAGTGCCTGAACTTTTGCCTCCTCAGGAGTGTTCCCCGTCGCCAATCCATTACTTACATACAAATTGCTCAAAATATTGATCGGCAGGTACACGGTTTGACCATCTGAGTGCTTTTGAAACGGCAATGCGACGATTTTGTCCTCATAATCACTGTTGTAATCCACAAGCTCATCGTCACTCAAACTCCCATCAGCGTTATAAATTTTACGCAATTCATCGTTGAGATACGCACCGCCAAACTCAAATGCCACCTCGTCGGGATAATATTTGCGGTTTGGAAGATAAAAATCAATAAAAAAGTTGTTCGTCTGCAAACGCTCGATGTATTCACCCAACGCACTGGCCTTGGACGCATCCGATACGATTCCCTTACCATTGGAGTAAATATGACGCGGTGCTTCGATGGAAGCCAGATTAACTGAGTAACAGTATTCTAAAGGGTGCTTTTCCTGCGAAAAAACTGCTTCACAACCTACATCGACGAGGACTGCCTCCATTTTCTTGATCGATTCTTCAAGTGGGGCATTTTTGGATAATAAATTCATTGATCTTCACTTTGCTAATTTTAGTTAGAGTATACCCTATTATGCTATAGTTGTAAAAATATTTAGTATGGAAAATCATGGCTATTATCTCTATCGCATCGACCAAAGGGGGAGTGGGTAAAACGTCTCTGGCTTTCTCCCTCGCCAAAGATCTAGGATATCGCTACGCGACCAATGACATGTCCGTAGTGCTGAACAAGTACAAAAATGCCCGTTATTACCCCAATAAGATTCCATTGCATCCCGATACTGTATACGATTTTGGGGGCTTTGACGCTCAACATGCAGATGAAATATTGCGCGCCTCCGATATTATACTCGTGGCCACAATTAACGATCTCAATTCCATCATGAAGAGTTTGATTTTCATCAAAAACTACAAAGAAAAAACCATCCTCGTTTTTGCCAACATGATCGACAACCCTAACGATGCCGCCATGATTCGCCAAAAAATACATGAGCACTTCCCTAACCTCGCCTTCACCTATTTACGCCGCACCAAACTGCTCAAAAATGCGCTCGAAACAGGAATGAGTGCCAGAGAACTGTACGAATCAAGCAAACATACACAACATGTCTATAAGCAAGCCTACAGCGAATATCATAAAATCCTCAAACTTTTCACCACCGATGGGCAGTATTTCAAAGGCCAGACCCAATGACACCCATTCTCCTCACCACCCTAAACGCTCGTTATGCGCATAGCACGCTAGGGCTACGCTACTTGTTTGCGAACATGCACGAACTTCAAAATGACACCAAGATTGTGGAATTTACGATCAATGAACAAATACAAAGCATTGCCGAAGTGATTCTCGAACATACACCAAAAATCATTGGAATCAGTGTCTATATTTGGAATGCCACCGAAACGGCGCAACTCATCGAGACACTCAAAAAAGTGTCGCCAGACACCATCGTCGTCCTCGGCGGTCCAGAGGTATCACACCTGCCTCATCGTGTCAATTTTGATAATGCCGACTACATCATTAGCGGTGAAGGAGAGATAGCATTTTACGAACTGTGTAAGGAGATACTATCCTCTCCCGTCATTCCGTGCCACGACACGGAGTCCACCATACAAGAGGGTATCCCGTATCAAGTACGGGATGACAAAAAACCCCGTTTCATCCGCGCCTCTATGCCTGATCTAAAAGCGATATCCTTGCCTTATTCTGCCTATACTGATGAAGACGTAGCGCATCGTACCATCTATGTAGAAGCATCACGCGGGTGTCCGTTTGAGTGTGAGTTCTGCCTCTCTTCAGTCGATGAAAAAGTACGTAATTTCCCTCTGGATGCATTACTCGAAGAGTTTGAAATCCTTTGGAATCGTGGAGTAAGGAGCTTT
>JAUPLR010000063.1 GCA_030836825.1 Campylobacterota bacterium | reverse complement strand
GTCGCAAATTGCGACATCCAATAAAGAGATAATGGGCTTGAGAAAATTACCGTTTGTGTTTACTGAACAGGGAGTTTCTATGTTGAGCGCTGTTTTAAAAAGTACAACAGCCATTCAAACAAGTATTCAGATAATCAAAAGTTTTGTAAATATGCGACGATTTTTGCTCAATAATGCAAATATATTTCAAAGACTTGAAGCGGTAGAAAAAAAACAAATCTCATACGAGATAAAAACCGACAGCAAAATTGACTATATCCTCAATGCCATCGAAGACAAATCTACCAAACCAAAACAGGGAATCTTTTACGACGGGCAGATTTTCGATGCGTATGTTTTTGTCAACAACCTCATCAAATCAGCAAAAAACTCCATCATACTGATCGATAACTATATCGATGAAAGCATACTGACACTTTTGTCCAAAAGAGAACCCGATTGCAAGGCTACTATCTACACCAAAAACATGACAAAACAGGTAGAATTAGACCTCAAAAAACACAATGCCCAGTATCCGCCCATAGAGATAAAGAAGTTTGATTTGTCTCATGACAGATTCCTTATCCTTGACGAGAGCGAAATATATCATATTGGAGCAAGCCTCAAAGACCTTGGCAAAAAATGGTTCGGGTTTTCAAAGATGGATAAGGAGTCGTTTGAGATGATAGGGAGATTGAAGTAATGTATATTAGAGGCTATCGCATCGCGACGAATCCAGAGAAAATAGGTATGATGTTCGCGGAATTTACCAGAAGAAAGAGAAAATATTGAAAAATTCCAAACAAGCCATTAAAGCCATTTCCCTTTTATGGATCGGATCATTATTGGGTGCAGGATGTGCTTTTGTAACTCAAGTCATTTTAGCTAGACAATTAGGTCCATCTGAATTTGGTATTTTCGCAACCGCATTAGCAACCGTTACTTTAGTGATGCCATTAGCAGGATTTGGAATTGCGCAATACTGGTTAAAAGTATTTGGTCAGGAGGGTTGGGCGGCGATACGTTTTCTTTCTCCTTCTTTTCGCTTTGTCGTTGTCAGTACTGTAGCAACTATTATGCTATTGACAGGATGGGCAATATTGGGGCCGCATGATGTACCACAAACGATCATGATGCTTGTTTTGTCTTTTTATCTTATCGGTCAAGTATCTGTTGAATTGGTTAGCAGTAAATTGCAGCTTGAAGAACGATATGTATCCCTTGCAGCATGGCAATTTTTCCCCCATTTTATCCGTTTTATGATCGTGATGGTCATGTCGTTATGGCTGAGCGATTTAGTTAGTAGTGAAAATATTGCTTATGCATATGCTTTTGCTGCTATCGGATTTGCAGTGCTGGGATCGAGTCCGTTATATAGGATGTTTCGTGGACATTTCGATCTCAAAGGGCATGGAGATGCGCCCATGCGCACTTTTGAACAAGCGAAATCCAGTTTCAAGACTGTGGCATCCCATTCCTGGCCATTCGGGATGGCGGGGTTGTTCCATCTAATCTATTTTCAAAGCGCCATTATATTGGTCAAATATATGAGCGGGGAAGAGGCGGCTGGAATGTATAATGTAGCATTTACGGTTATGGTGGCAGTTTTACTTTTTCCATCTATCGTTTATCAAAAGTTTTTGCTCCCAAAAATGCATCGTTGGGCCAACCATGATCGAAAACGGTTCTATCAGGTTTATCGGCAGGGAAATGTGATTATGATGATTTTGGGTATTGTGGCAATGTTGATGATTTGGGCTATTGCGCCGTGGGGTGTTCCAATGATATTTGGGACTGCTTACCAGGATGCCGTAGCTCTTTTGATGGTCATGGCAATCTCCACACCTATCTTGTTTGTGGCGAGTAGTGTAGGGGCGACGTTGGTGACGCAGGAACACATGAAGAAAAAAGTGAAATATATGGGAATCGTTGCAGTGGTGAACATAATGCTGAATACTGTATTGATTCCTTTGTATGGTGCATTTGGAGCAGCTATTGCGACAGTATTAAGCAATTCAGTGCTTTTGGTAATCTTTTATGTCGCAGCTCAAAATAAAGTATTTAATAGCAAAGGAAACGAAAATGTGGCAATTAATTAGACCATATATCAGAAATATTTATAGAATATCAATGATTTTAAAATTTTTTTCTTATGACTATATTCGTTATATTAAATATGGTGGATGGAAAGAAAATATGTGTGATGCAGAATTAAGAAACTACTATTCTGCAATGGTTTACCATGGGCTTGAAAAAAGCTTAAGCTATAAAGAAAGAAACCCTAACTCTGGTTGGAGAAATGCATTTCAAATTTTAAATTTACTGAAAATAGCAAGCAAGAAAGGGAATATTGGATTCCATGACTTAAAATCAAAAGAAGTTTTAGAAACATTTTTAAATCTTCCTGAAAGCATTCATGATGAAAGAGCAGAAAAAATAAAAAAAGAGTTATTTACACTTAATTTTTTTGGGTCAATGTCAGATCATAATTATGGTGCTTTTGAATATAGTCTTAATGATTACAAAAAAGGTATTTTACATAATCCAGAAGAGTTCTTTTACTCAAGATACTCTCTAAGAGAGTTTAAAGATGAGATAGTTAAAAATGAAGATATCCAAAGAGCAGTTAAATTGGCAATGAAAACTCCTTCTGTCTGCAATCGTCAGGCATGGGGAATTTATCATACTTCCGAAAAAGAAGTAAAAGATATTGTCCTTAGTTATCAAAATGGAAATAAACCTTTTGGTGAACATATTCCAAATCTTATGATAGTAACTACAGATTTAAAAGCATTTTTTTCAGCTGATGAACACTATCAGCATTGGATTGATGGTGGCTTGCTTTCTATGTCCTTAATGTATGCTTTCCACTCTTTGGGAATTGCTACATGTGCATTAAACTGGAGTGCCAAGCCAAAGAATGATTTAGAACTCAGAAAGTATTTAAACATAAAACCTAATCATACCATCATCATGGTTTTAGCAATAGGTTATCCAGATGAAGAAAATAAAGTGTGTGCATCTCCAAGAAGACCTACAGAAGAAATATTTCACGCGTTGGAGAAGAGATGAAAATTGCTTTGATAACAATCCATAATGCTAATAATTATGGTGCAATCCTGCAAACATTTGCATTGCAAAAAATTCTTATGCAATATGGGGATGTTGAAATTATCAATTATGATAATAAGCATATATCGATTGATTTCGATCTGATTAGAATCAAACCGACATTTCATGGATTGTTAGGAACCGGGAAAGATATTTTTCGACTGTTTCCACGACATCGAGTTCTTAAAAATTTCAAACAATTTATTGCTCAAAATATGAAGCTGACAAAGAAAATGTCTACACACGAATTTCTGTTTGGTCATGCTGGTAGTTTTGACGTTTATGTTGCTGGGAGTGATCAGATTTGGAACCCCGCATGTATCAGTGGGAATTGTTCTATCGACCCTGTTTACTTTTTGGATTTTGCACCGAAGGAAGCTAAAAAACTATCTTATGCGTCCAGTATGGGGTCTTATCGCTATTCAGAAGAAGAAAAAAAGCGTATTAAGGAATTGCTGAAAGATTTTGATATGGTTTCCGTTCGTGAAAAGGACGGGCAAACAATGCTTCAAGAGATATTAGAAAGACCGGTTCACCATGTTGTCGACCCTACCTTGCTTTTGTCTAAAAATGAGTGGCTGGAAGTTCTTGGAAAAAACAGAAAGTTAAAACAAGAAGAAAAATACATATTGCTTTACAGTGTACCAAAAACAAAGTTGATACGCAGTGCAGTTGAGTACTTTTCAAAAAAACTTGGATTAAAGGTTATTGCGATCGATCAAGGTTTAAGTACTGTTGGAAAAGTCGATAAACAAATTAGAGATGCCGGACCTATTGAATATTTGAGCTTATTTTCCAATGCCGAATTTGTTATCACTGATTCCTTTCATGGGACTTGTTTTTCGGTAAATTTTCAAAAGCCATTTGTCGCAATTGCACCGGGTAAGCATTCGAATAGAATTGAAAGTTTATTATCTTTGATTGGACTTCAGGATAGGATTGTGAGAAGGGAAGAGGAATTTGCTAATTTAAATATTGAAATTGATTTTGAAGAGGCTAATAATAAACTTGATTCGTTAAGAAAGCAAGCATTGTCTTTGTTATCTAAAGCGTTGTGAGGTTATTAAATTGTATTTTTATAGTCAGTACAAGATTTTTTTAGCTTTATTTATTTTGCTTTTTATCCCTTCATTTTTTTATGTATTTTTAAATGCATCTTCTATGGCGGCTGGAATTGCATTTGCGATGGCTTATATTTTAATTGTTTCTAAGAAAATGTTCCCTCGGATTAGGATTAATAAACTATTATTATGGATCGTGATAGTGAGCATACATTATGCTATTGCTGCATATATATTCATGGATCATCTTTCAATTAAACATTTATTGTCATTTTCCCTTTTTGGTCTAATGATACTTGCTGCTGGCATGTTATCTTTGGAAATAAAAAAATTAAAACCACACACAATGTTGAGCATTTTAAAAATTTTGAGTTTTATTGTTTTAATAATAGGGATTTATTCATTGATCTGGAAAGTTAATATTTTCGGATATGACCAATATGTTAAATCTATTTTTCCTTTTTCAGAACCAAGTCATTTTGCACTATCTGTTGGTGGATTATTGTTTGCAACAGGACTTTATTTTTCTATGCAGGTGCGAATTTATTTAATTATTATTGTTGGATTGATGGGGATTCTTTATCCAAATTTGAATTTATTGGTTGTATCTCTGATAATGATTCTTTTGTATTTTGTTTCAAATTTTATAAAATTGCTACCGGTGATTTTGCTCGTATCGCTATCAATTTTTTATGTTATTAACTTTACAGATATAGCTACATATTTTTTTGACAGATTGACGTTTGGCGATTCTGCTAGTAATTTAACCGCTTTAGTCTACTTGCAGGGATGGGAAGATATGCGTATTGCCCTGTATGAATCATACGGCTTTGGAGTCGGTTTTCAAAATATGGGCATACTGCCACCCGGTGAATATGGTGAGATGATTTATCGTTTAGCTGGTGAATTCAAAAATAGAAATGATGGAGGTTTTTTAGCTGCTAAAATTGTTGGTGAGCTAGGTGTACTGGGAATAGGTTTAATAATTGTGTACTTGTTTAAACTTTTTCACTCTATTGTGTATATAATTAATTTTACAAAAGAGTATGATTTAAATAAAAAACAAGCGATGATTAATTATCCAATTATATCTATTTTCGGGCATTCAATAATTACAATGTTTTTTTTAGAGATGTTTGCACGTGGTTACGGTTATTTTTCTACAGGAGTTTTTTTATTTTTTGTTGCAATATTTTTAACTTCTTTTGGTAATCATAGTTTATTCGGTCAGATGGGAATCCAAAATGATTAGTAAACCAAAAATTCTCACATTCGTCAGCTATTACCTCCCCGGCTACAAAGCGGGCGGTCCACTGCGGACGATCGCCAACATGGTGGAGCATCTCGGTAATGATTTCGAATTTTGGATCGTGACGCGAGACCGTGATCTGGGGGATACGGTACCATATGCTGATGTGATTATAAACGAATGGAATGATGTACACGGCGCAAAAGTGTTCTATCTCTCGCCTGACCGTCAGACTTTGAACGGGATAGCAGATATTATCAATGCTACTCCTCATGACTTGATGTATCTAAACAGTTTTTTTGATCCGCTTTTTACCCTCAAACCTTTGATTGCCCGTCGGCTTGGATACGTGAAGGATGTGCCCATAGTATTGGCTCCGCGAGGAGAATTTTCGGCAGGAGCATTGCGGCTAAAGAGTATTAAAAAGAAAGTTTATATTCATGCGGCTAGAGTATTGGGATTGTATAACAATCTTTACTGGCACGCATCAAGCGTTCATGAAGTTGAGGATATCAGACGTGAATTTGCACTAAAGGATGATGTTGTCTTGACGGCTTTGGATTTGCCGACGAAAGTATCTCATAACGATTTTGCTGATAGCCGATCCAATGTGGATCATGAAAGATTGCGCATTGTTTTTCTGTCGCGGATTTCACCGATGAAGAATCTCGATTACGCATTGCGTATTTTGAAGCAAGTGAGAGCAAAAGTAAAGTTTGACATATACGGACCAATCGAAGACAAAGGTTATTGGGAACTTTGCGAAGAATTGATCCATTTGCTGCCGGCCAATATTGACGTAAGCCATCGCGGTCCTGTACATCCGGATGATGTGGCAAAGATTTTTGCCCAGTACGATCTTTTTTTATTCCCGACCCGAGGAGAAAATTATGGTCATGTGATCGCGGAATCTTTGAATGTCGGCACTCCGGTTTTGATAAGTGATCAGACGCCATGGAAAAATCTTGAGAATGATGGACTGGGATGGGATATCCCTCTTGATGATATGAGCGCATTTATCAATGTGATTGAAAGAATGAGTTTACGAACATTCGATGAGAAATATCAAGAACGACAGCATATCCATCAAAAAGTGATTGAACGATTGACAAGTCCGGAATTACTGGAAGCGAATCGACAGGTATTTAGTAAGCCATTAAAAAATAAAAATCTTAAAAAGGAAAACAATGTTTAAAGGGAAAACACTACTCATCACAGGAGGTACAGGGTCTTTCGGGAATGCTGTACTTAGAAGGTTTCTGGATACGGATATCAAAGAGATCCGTATCTTTTCACGGGATGAGAAGAAACAGGATGATATGCGTAAGCAGTACAATAACCCCAAGCTGAAGTTCTACCTCGGAGATGTGCGGGACAGCAACTCCATCAAAGATGCGATGAGGGGAGTGGACTTTGTCTTTCATGCAGCAGCTCTCAAGCAGGTGCCATCGTGCGAGTTCTATCCGATGCAGGCGGTAAAGACCAATGTCATCGGGACAGAGAACGTCCTCTATGAAGCGATAGATGCCGGAGTGAAAAAGGTGATCGTCCTCAGTACCGACAAGGCAGTCTACCCGATCAACGCCATGGGAGTCAGCAAAGCGATGATGGAGCGTGTGGCTGTAGCCAAATCCAGAAACCTGGATGACAATGAGACGATGATCGCGGTCACCAGATATGGAAATGTCATGGCTTCACGCGGGTCGGTCATACCGCTCTTTATCGACCAGATCCGCAAAGGTCAGGAGATCACGATCACCGATCCGGCGATGACACGGTTTATGATGAGTCTGGATCAAGCGGTCGAGCTGGTGCTGTTCGCGTTTGAAAATGGTCACAACGGGGATATCTTCGTCCAAAAAGCTCCTGCTGCGACGATCGAGTTGCTGGCGCATACATTGACAAATATGCTAAATAGACCCGAGCATTCGATCAAAATCATCGGTACACGCCACGGAGAAAAACTGTATGAAACGCTCCTAACCAAAGAAGAGATGGTACATGCAGTTGATATGGGAGAGTACTACCGCATCCCTGCTGATACCCGTGACCTAAATTATAACAAATATTTTGAAGAAGGAGAAGAGGTGGTAACACAAGCACACGAATATCACTCGCATAATACTCATAGGCTCAATGAAGAGGAACTCAAGCAGATGCTACTAGAGCTCCGCGAGATCCAAGACGATCTAAAAGAATTCGAGGTAAATTAAGATGAAGAAGATTATGACCATCGTCGGAACACGCCCGGAAATCATTAAACTCAGCCGCGTGATAGCTGAACTGGAAAAATACACTGAACACATCCTGGTTCATACAGGACAAAATTATGATTATGAATTGAATGAAGTCTTTTTCAATGAAATGGGGATCAAAAAACCAGATTATTTTCTCAATGCCGCCGGGGATAATCCGGCAGTGACGATCGGGAATGTTATCGCCAAATCAGATGAGCTAATGGCACAGATCAAACCTGACGGTGTGCTGCTATACGGAGATACGAATAGCTGTCTTTCTGTGATCTCGGCCAAGCGTCGTAAAATCCCGGTATTCCACATGGAAGCGGGAAACCGTTGCTTCGATCAGCGTGTGCCCGAAGAGATCAACCGTAAAATTGTCGATCAACTTAGTGATATCAATATGACATTGACAGAACACGCCCGTCGCTATCTGATAGCAGAAGGGATCAGACCTGAGACCGTCATCAAAACCGGCTCGTCTATGAAAGAGGTATTGGTATACCATCAAGAGGAGATTAACGGTTCGGATGTACTCGAAAGACTTGGTTTGAAAGCCAAAGAGTTTTTCGTCGTCAGTACACACAGAGAGGAAAATGTCGATTCCGAACAGAACTTCAGCGATTTGCTCGATACTCTCAATGCCATCGCTGAGCGCTACGGCAAACGGATTATCGTCTCGACCCATCCACGAACTCGTAAAAAGCTTGAAACAATAGACAATAAACACTTCAGTCCGCTCGTAGAATTTATGAAACCGTTGGGTTTCTTCGACTACATCGCAGTGCAAAAAAATGCTTTTTGTGCCATATCCGATAGTGGAACGATCACTGAAGAATCGTCGATCCTCGGATTTCCTGCGATCACGATCCGTCAAGCGCATGAACGTCCCGAAGGGATGGATGAGGGGACACTGATCATGTCGGGGCTCAAAAGCGACGATGTCATCAATGCGATCGATATCGTGACGGGGCAATGGAGCGAGAACAACAACGTCGTCCGTATCGTGCAGGATTATGACGTGGACAACGTATCGCAAAAGGTCGTGCGGATCATCGTCAGCTATGTGGACTATGTCAACCGAACGGTATGGAAAGAGTACTGATGAAAAAAGTAGTAGTGCTGGGAGCATTGGGGATGGCCGGCCATATAATGGCCGAATATCTGGACAAAACGGGCGATTATGAAGTGTTTGGTGTTGCCCGTCAGTCAGGCAGATATATCGATGCCGTTTTGGACGTGACCGATTTCGGGGCTTTGGAGATGTGTCTGGAAAAAATAGAGCCGGATTATATCGTCAACTGTGTAGGAGCACTCGTAGCGCATGCCAGAGACCGTACCGCCGATGCTATTTTGCTTAACAGCTACCTTCCCCACTTCCTCTCTGACTTGGGAAAGCGTTTGGATTTCAAGCTGATCCACATCAGCACCGATTGTGTTTTTTCGGGCAAGGAGGGCGGTTACCGCGAGGATTCGTTCCGAGATGGAGATGACAACTATGCTCGTTCCAAAGCACTCGGCGAAGTGTTCAATGATAGAGACCTTACCATCCGTACATCGATTATCGGACCGGAACTGAAAAATGACGGCACGGGACTTCTGGACTGGTTTTTAAAGCAACGTGGCAGCACGAATGGCTATACAAAAGCTTTCTGGTCCGGCGTGACGACGCTGGAACTTGCCAAGGCGACGCATGAAATGATCCGGCAGAACATCACG
>JAUPLR010000062.1 GCA_030836825.1 Campylobacterota bacterium | reverse complement strand
TATAAGCGGAGACGATTACTTCATCGCCGGTTATGATTCCGCAGGCACCCACAGCAGCATACAAACCGCATGTAGCTGAGTTGACGCTGATGGCGAGTTAAGCACCAAAATAGTCGCACCACTCTTTTTCTAGGGCACGTACTTCAGGACCTCCGTAAAAATCATCGTGCCATGTTCCTAAATAGGTGGAGAGTTTGCCGCTGCGCAATACTCTTAAAACGGCTTCCTCTTCTTGAATGCCAATGGTATTGTAGGCAGGAAAAGGGTGTGTACGGAATTTTTCACCGCCGTTTATCGCGAGATTCATTACCCTTGTACCTTTGCAAGAGTTTGAAACATAAGGTCATGAATATGGAGATGTTCTTTGAAAATTTCGGTACATTTTTCATGGCTTTCATTGAGTAAGAAGTTTAATGAATCTAGGGCATAGTGTGAAAGGTGTGTATCTATGGTCTCACTGAGCGTGAGAGTATTGTATCCAGGGTAGACGATTGAGGGGATTTTGGAATGAACTTCTATTGTATCACCGCCATCGAGTATTTTAATAACCCCTTTTTCAAACCAGACAGTGAGTTCAAACAGCGAATATTGCAGGTTTTTAAGAACCGATATCGTTCCATCGCCTTGGGCGAGAGAGACACCGAACTCACCGCACACATCGAAGTCACAGGGGGATGTTCGAAAAGGTTTGATTGCCGTTAGCGGTCCTAAAAAATGGCTCAATACCCCTAATAGATGTGAGCCGTTATGGAGTAGTCCTTTGGAACATACGCCTTGAAATCCAATGGCTTTTCCAAATTCTTCCTTCTTGATTCGTGCAGCGATAGCAATAAAAGCAGGATTGTATCGACGCATGAGATTGATCAGTATTTTTTTATTGGTACGCTGGAGTTGTGAGGAAAGAGAATGAAACTCTTCCTTTGTCGCAACGAGTGGTTTTTCACAGAGAATATAGGAGCAATCAGGGCGTTTTAACAGTGTGGTTAAATCATGAAAATGGGCGGCTGTTGATGACGAAATAGAGGCAATATCGAAGCGCTCATTCTCCTCTATATCACCGACTGAGGCGTATCGACGCATTTCTCCCCATCGCTCCATAAAGGCAAATACATTAAGCTCTGATGGCTCACAGATGGCATACAGTTGCGTGTCCGGATGTTTGTAGTAAGCGTGCGCATGGCTGGCGATGGACTCGGAGGCGCGAGAGTCGATGAGACCGCCGATGCTACCCGCGCCGATAATAAGTGCTCTGAGCGATTCTCCCATCTAGCTACCTTTGGTCAGTGTTTCCAAAAACAAAGCAAAATCCATACCGAAATCATCGAGAGAGATGGAAATCGGAGATAGTGAGGAAGCTTTAAGGTCATTGAGCGTTCGAAACTGTTGTGAAGCGGGAAGAGGAAGGAGAAATTCTCTGTTATGAGTCGGTAGATAGGAGAGAACTGGTTTCCCCATCAATGCGGCCGTATAAAGTGCCATGGAGTTAAATCCAAGGATAGCTTTTGCATTTAATATTTGGCTGGTTAAATCGAATGTATTTGCATTATTGATTTGAATTTTGATGTGAGGGTACATATTAACAAATTCTTTGTATTTTGGCGAAGTTTCGCTTGGATGTAAACGAATGATAAGGTCAGTGCATTCAAATCCAGAAAAGTTTTTTAGTATATCTTCTAACACGGTGTATTGAGTGAATCCCCAATAGTTTTCATCCCCGTAGATTTTTTTTGCTACGATATCCGTTGGTTCACTTAAGAACAGGAGAGTATGAGGAGGGGAAAGTATTTTATTTTTTGATTCAATGAGTAGTTGCTGAAGGTAAAAGTTTGGAAGAGCAATGGGATTTGGAAGTTTTAATTCAATAGCAGTTTTCAAAGCAAGTTTATCATGAACTGCTGTAAAATTGCCGCAGTTATCTTCCCAATTTTTATCAGGATAGCCAAACCGTTCACGATAACTGCTCCAGTGATCCAAAAAGGCAACCGTAGGGATGGCGTGTTGCTTGCAATAGGCTACATAAGGGCGCTCAACCCTCTCTTGCCATCCGGTACCAAACAGCAAGGCATCAGGTTTAAGTGCTTGCAGTTGCAGTATGGCATCGCCAATGGGGGTAAAAGCGAGATCGTTGCGCTCACAGATAATCGCCATGGAGCTTTGTGGATGAGCAAATATATGCCATATAGCATCATTGTGATGTTTGGAAATCATAGCGCATAGCAATTCTGAGCACCCTGCATCGTGTGAAACGACAGCAATGGTCATTCGATGTGTTCCCATGTGATCGGTGTTCCTTTTGCATAATCGGCTTTAAATGTTTTTCCCATAATCTCTTTTTGATATTTCGGCTCCATCCCAAATCCCGGGCGAACCGAACGGACATTTTTTACGGTGATTGCTTCGCCTGCTTTGACATCTTCTGCAATAAAAAGACTGCGCGAAAATTCGCGCGATTGGAGGCTTTTTGGGCTGAGGTTGTAGGTCACTTTTCCCATCAGTTTTTCGGTATCACGCACCGCGTCGACCATGGCACGAAATTCGTGCGGTTCGAGGCTAAAGGCACTGTCAGCGCCACCCATGTCACGGCTTAGGATAAAATGTTTTTCGATAACCCGTGCCCCCAATGCGACAGCAGCAACAGGAGCGCTTAGGTTCATGGTGTGATCAGAAAGTCCTACCGTGACACCAAAACGCTCAATCATGTCGGGAATAGTCAGAAGATTCATCTCTTCAAGCGCAGCAGGATAAGCGGAGGTGCATTTGAGCAGAGCAATTTGGTTATTGCCCACACGTTGGCATGCGTCCAGTGCTTCTTGAATATCCTCTAGTGTTGCGATGCCCGTTGAGATAATGATCGGCTTGCCTTTTGCGGCGGTGTCTTCAATCAGAGGGATGTCGGTGATTTCGAAACTGGCGATTTTATAGGCGGGAACATCAAGATTATCGAGAAAATCAACGGCACTGGGATCGAAAGGAGAAGAGAAAGCTTGCATCCCCAAACTTTTGGCATGATCGAAAAGCGCTTTGTGCCACTCCCACGGTGTCATGGCTTCGGCATAGAGGTCGTAAAATTTGCGTTTGTCCCACAGCGTTCCTTGTGCAATGGTGAATATTTCATTGTCGCAATCGAGGGTGATGGTATCGGGGGTATAGGTTTGCAGCTTGATGGCGTCGGCACCCGAGAGGCTCATCGCGGTGATGGTATCCAGCGCGGTTTGCAGTGAACCGTTATGATTGGCGGAGAGTTCAGCAATAATAAAAACGTTTTGTTTTAGATCGTGTTTGCCGATAGTCATAATATCAACTCCAGTGTATTCATCTTTTTAGCATTATGTTTTATCTCTTTGGTTTGCGCAAAATGAAATTTTTTGTATAGATTTTGGGCTCTGACATTGGTGGTATAGACATTGGCAATTAGTTTGGAAAGACCCAGCGTTTTTGCATGATCGATCAATGCGTTCATAAGAATATTCCCCACACCGCGCATGTCAGGATTGGCGTAAATCCCGAGTTCAGCACTATTCGCGTTAATATGAGTCAAATCAACGACTCCGATGTACTCGGCATCTTTTTGGACTAAAAAATAACATCTATCTGTTTTTGTGTGAAGCAAATCGATAAAATGCAAATGATCCTCTAATGAAATTTCAGTGTTGTCCATCATCCATTTTCGAATAAGGGGATGGTTGCGCCAGAGGAGCACAAGCTCTTTTTGAGTCAAATCAAGAGTGGTAAAATTGAGTAATTGAATCACTTGTCCACTCCTCCATCACATTGTAGTTATACTGTTTTAAATACTGAACCATATCGTCCTGATTGCCCGCTGTTTTGAGTGCAACAAAAGGAATACCCATAAAAAGCACTTCATGAACCATAACACTGGGGGTGATGATGGCAAGACAGCTTTGGTGAAGGAGTTTGGCTATTTCATCAGAGTTGACATGCAGCGAAATATTTTTTCTGCCTTCAATGTAGGTTTTGAGTTCATCTAAGTGAGCATTGGCTGTAGTGGTGACAACGCATATGCTTAGAGAATCGTCCAATGTTTTTAAAATGTTAGTGGTGAGATTGGCCGTATCGGCCCCTCCCATGGCAATGAAAAGATCGTATATTTTTTCTCTTGAAGTTATCTTTTCGTTTTTAAATTCATCACGTATAAGCGTATAAGCACTGCCGCATCGAAGTTCACAACGTGTGGGAACTAATCCAAGGTAGCGATTTGAATCGGCGCTGATATTGTGATTGAGGAGAATGTCGCAATGATGGGGCTCGTAGGTATCGTCCAAACAAAGAATACTAACATTTGTTCGTTCTTTGATGGTTGTTTCATAGTCTGCATTGATACCGTAATGATCGAAAATGACCATATCAATTCTTAAAGAGTGAATTAAATCTATGAGTTCTTCTGGATCGTTTGAGTTTAACACATGAACGGAGTATGGGATTTTATCCATTATATTTCCCGCTAAATCTTGGCAGGCAAATGTAATTATGTCATTAGGATACTGTTGTGCGAGAACTAGATCGCGCATAATGTGACCTAAACCGATTTGACTCGAAGAATCCGCACGGATGAGGATATTCATGAGAGGGACAATACTTTGTGCATTAATTGGGCTCTTTCCCAATCCTCTAGCGTATCAATGTCTTGGACAAGGTGGCGAGGCAAGACGATCGTGGTTGCTGCATCTGAAAAAATCGGTTTACCACCCAGCCAAGCGTCGGGTGTTCCCCAGTAAAACTGTCCGACGTCGTGATATGCTTCTTCGAGGTCTTGACTTCGT
>JAUPLR010000061.1 GCA_030836825.1 Campylobacterota bacterium | reverse complement strand
CACAAATCAAAATAATTTTTCAAATCTTCTTTGAACCCGAGATTGTCAATATCAGGGAAATAGGATGATACTTCCTCCAAGTTTTTTTTAAGCGTGTCCGAGTACTCTTTATTTTGTGCCGCCGTACTGTAACGATCATTGACAAACGAATCGAACACCCGAACGATTTCAGCGATCTGGGCCCCATTACCTCTGGCACCTGGAGTAATAGCAATGGGTGTTGCTTCTGACGTTACAACACGTTGACGCGTGTAGCCTTCCGTTTCGGCATTGGCGATATTATGCCCTGTAGTGTCAATACCGACTTGAGCAGCATTAAGCCCAGAATACCCGATATTAAGTGAATTAAATATAGATGCCATCTTATGCTCTCACTTCCAAAAATGCCGAGTCTCGCGTTGCTACGCTACGGTATCCGTGCATTTGCGTTGGCATTATACGCTCCAACAGCGTATTAAAAAATGCCCCAACACTTAAAACCATTTTTGCATATTGTTGATTCACGGTACGAAGCGTACTTAGACGCAATTTTAGTGTTTCCAATTGTTGATGTTGATCTTCATCCAAAAGTTCGCTAAGCGGTTTCACCGGTTCTTGTGTCATTAATTTTGAAATTTCATGATCAATCATCGCTTTTTTGTGTTCAAAACTCTTGATTTTTTCTTCCTTGATGGATAAACGGTCAAACTGCGGATCGTGCTTAGCCTCTTTAATATTTTTAATATCTTCGAGAGAGAGTTCGATCAGAGCATCTAGCTCTTTGATCGCACTTTGTAATTGGAAAGTCAACATCATAAACTCCTAAAGATTCAGGTTAGCTCATACGCAATACGTTTAGCTAACGCTTCTATATCCACTCGATACTCCCCTTTTTCGATAGAGGCTTTTAACTCTTCGATTCGGCTTGTATCACCTTGCTTTGTAACTGTTTGAGCCGATTTCTCCTGCTCTTTACTTTTTAGTATTGTTTCCGAGTAAGCCCCTCTGATGAGGGAGCCATTGACGCTTGAAATCATGTCAAATCCTTATTTTTTTACGTTTACGATGTCTATTTACAACATCGGCAAAAGTACCAAATAATTTAATGCTTCACCCCTTTTTGAGACAGGTGTTCGAAAAGCATTTGTGAAAACCCAAACCCTCCCGCGCTCGCATTGGATAACTCTTCCCGATACATTGATTTAAAAATTTTATCGCCAGGGTCATTGGTAGAGAAAAGATTTTTTTCATCCTTCATCGCTTCATCCAGCATCATCTTTACGATAATGGATTCAAATTGATCCGTTTTTTCCCGAAGCACTTTATCGCCCTCTTTCGAGCCGATTGAAGGAAGGGATTTTTGCGCATTAACGCTTGCAATATCCATTAGATTACTTCCAGTTCGACTGAAATAGCGCCAGCACTTTTCATTGCTTGTAAAATTGAAATCATCGCTTTTGGACTCGCTCCCAATTTTTGAAGCGATCGTACAATATTCGCAACCGTTGTCGTCCCTTTTTGGGTATAGACTTCGTTTTCATTGAGACCGATTACCAGCGATTTATCCATCGCAACACTGCCGTTTGGCTTTGAAACCGTATCTTGCGCAAGAACCTTAACGGTAATCTCGCCTTGCGTTATCACTACGGGCTTAATCTCTACATCCACACCGGCAATAATCGTACCCGTACGTTCATTGATGATGATTTTTTGTTCCAATGCATAATCAATAGAAAGGTTTTCAACCTCAGCGATAAATTCCACCATACTTTTATTCGTTGGGCGCTTGATTAAAATCGTACGCGAATCAAGAGCGCTTGCAATTTCACTTTTAAAACGGGTATTAACGACATTTTGGATCGCTACGGCATTGCTAAAATTCGACGTTTTCAGAGAAAGTGTCGCGCTGTCTTGGTGGGCAAGATCCTGTGCTATTTCACGCTCTACCAAACCGCCACCATACACCATTCCGGCAGTTGGATGCGATTCAGCCCCTGCCCCTTTTTCGTTTTTTCCACCAATACTGACAGAACCTTGCGCCAGTGCGTAAATCTTTCCGTCAACCCCTTTGAGAGGTGTCATAAGCAGCGTACCGCCCTCTAGGGATTTCGCATCGCCGATGGAAGATACCGTAACATCAAAGGCATCCCCTTGACGAGCAAATGGAGCAAATTTTGCAGTTACCACCACGGCTGCGACGTTTTTAGATTTAATGTCAACAGGGTTCATATCGATGTTCATCGCCTTGAGCATATTGGCGATGGATTGGAGCGTAAATTTAGACGTCGTACCGTCGCCCGTTTTTTTCAAACCAACGACCAACGAATACCCGATAATCTGATTGTCACGAACGCCCACAATATTGGCCACTTCACTGATACGTGCGGCCTGCAACGAACTGATTAAAAAGAAAAAAAGAGCCAGTAATTTCATCGATATCCTTTGCTGTATGCAAGAATGTAGCAAACATTGTTCCATGTTTTAAAGGCTTAGAAGAGAGAAATTAGGCGTAATAGGTAAGTGAGGTTTTTCCGAAACGTTTGGACTTAATGCGGTTAAATTCACCGATGGCATCGGGGAGTTCCAACGTGCTCATATGCTCAATGGTAATCAATTGAACCACGCGCAGAGGTAAAGAAGCAATCAACCGCAACATTTTTTCGTAAACCTCTTCCATCCCCTCACGAAAGGCAAAAGGAGGGTCAACATAGATAAAAGCGCTTTCACCCAAAGCTTCAAGCCGTTTTGTAACCTGTACGATATTTGAAAAGCTATCCCCTTCATAGACTTCACACGCGTTCTTATCCGTTTGCGCTATATTATTGCGTAATGCTTTGAGGGCATCGCGATCTTTTTCCATAAAAATAATTTTCTTTGCCCCTCGGCTAAGCGCTTCCAATCCAATAGAACCGCTGCCTGAAAATACTTCTACAAGAACCGAATCGATCACGTCAAATTGCAAGGTATTAAAAAAAGATTCCAGAACAATCGCTTTGGAACTTCTGGTGGTCTCTTTTGAGGGAAGCTTGAGCGTCTTACCTTTGTATTTTCCTGCCACAATACGCTTTGTCAAGACGGCTTCACTTTTCATAAAATGCCCGAACCGCTTTTAGGATATTGGATTGGTACTCGCGTGTCAGCTTTTCAATGTGGCGTTCCAAGATGTCGAAACTCACGTGGGTTTCTTCTTCCTCTTCTACTGCATCAAAACTGTTTTGAGCTGCTATGGGCTTAACGACATCCAATTTCTTTGCAAGCGCGTGGAACAATTGTGCTTTTGAAAATGGCTTTTGCAAATCGACTTTTTCGGTCGTTCCAATAATAAGAGAGAGATGTTCATCGTTGTGCATCTCATAATCTCGAACCACGATATCGCAATGGCGCTGAGAGCTCAATCGCCCTTCTAAAAAAAGTTCCAATGACCGTTGTAACAATGGAGATTCACACGCAACAGCTACCTTCACGAGACCTCCATTTGTTTTTCGTATTTTAACATAGATTGAATCTTAACGCAGAATTTTCACTCAAACCTATTATTACACCTTACTTTATAGACTTCGTAGATGATGTTCAATGCTGTAACGCAAATCCTCATCCATATCCATCAAACTGTCCAGCATCCACTTCAAATACGCAGCATCTTTGAGGGCGATTTCTTCGATACGGCGTTTAGCGTATTTTCCAAAAGGCAAGCGCGTCAGTAGTACATGACTTTGCGACAGCGCGATCAATGTTTCCTCATCCGCTAAATCCAACAAATACTCATAAATCATTTTTGCATGAAGCGCATCACTGACCGGATGATGGGGAACAATACCAATTCCATAGTCGCTGAAAAATTCGATTTCATGACGATAGAGCTGGAGTTCATACCGCAAAAATTGCAACGAATACCCCTCCAAATCATCCATCAACGCTTTGGAACATTTGAGCGTATCAATCACACGTCCCTGCCATGCAATCCCCTCTTTTTGCAACATTGCCAAATCAAATGGAGCATTATGAGAAACCATAACCGTTTCAGGACCATTCAATTCTATCAGCTTTTCATGACTTTTAGAAAGCGCAAAAACAGGTGCCTCTTTGAGCATCTCGTTGGTGATATGATGGATGGCGCTCGCACTTGGAGGGACTTTTTTAAGGGGATTAATGAGCTCATAATGGACCTCATCTCCCGCTATCAAACCAATGGCGCAAAGGCGGTCATTCCCCTCAAGTCCCGTTGTTTCGGTATCGAAAAAAATCAGCATGCACCCTCATGCGGTAGTTTTCCCAGCTGTGCCATCAGATTATGATAGTGTTCCAACGTACGAAAGCTTTTCTCAAAACGCCATCCCAGAACAAAAGCGATAATATCGCGCTTTAACGCTTCCTCTACTTTTTCAGCACGTCCGAAATAACCCAAAGAGATGTTTTTATTTTTTACTTTTGCTGTGTTGTCATAAAGGATGCCTATGACTTGTGCGTATTTTCCCTCTTTGACCAATCCTAAGCTTTCGTTGCTTAGCGAGATTCCAGAGAGATTAATCGCTTTAAATTCAAACAAATCATGGAAAATCGCCACTTTGTTTTCTATGCCCAACGACCCATAAAGCACTTCTAACGCTTTGAGATTATTTTTACGTTCGAGTTCATAACTGGAGATCTGTGCGGTCAGATTTTTTAAACGGTCAAGTGCTGAACTCACGAGGATTCCTTGTTTTTCTTAAAGTTGGCAAATTATACCATTTTTAGGAATATTACCTTACAATGTCACACTTTATTATTTGGGAATTTTTATGGACTATCTACGCATTCAGGGCCCTACAAAACTTCAGGGCACCGTCACTATTTCAGGCGCCAAGAATGCCGCATTGCCTCTTATTACGCTAACCCTTCTAGCCCACAACAAAGTCACGGTAACCAACACGCCCGAAGTGGCAGACATCAAAACCCTGCTTAAGCTATTGGAAAACCTTGGTGCGACACAAACCCTCAAAAATCATGTTTTAGAACTCGATACATCAACGGTTCATCACACCATGGCAAACTACGATATTGTCAAAACGATGCGCGCTTCTATCCTCGTCCTTGGGCCACTACTGGCACGTTTCGGTCACTGTGAAGTTTCGCTTCCGGGCGGATGCGCCATCGGTCAGCGCCCTATCGATTTACACCTCAAAGCACTCGAACAAATGGGTGCAGAGATTACCATCCACGCAGGTTATGTCAATGCCGTAGCTCCAAAGGGGTTACAAGGCGCCCATATTATCTTCGATAAGATCACTGTAACGGGGACCGCTAATATCGTTATGGCAGCCGCATTGGCACACGGCAAAACCGTTCTTGTCAATTGCGCCAAAGAGCCTGAAGTGGTACAGCTGTGCGAAATCTTGCGTGACAGCGGTATTGACATCACGGGAATCGGAACTTCGGAACTCACCATCATCGGAACGGGTGGAAAAACGATCAACATGGTCGATTTTGAAATCATCCCTGACCGTATTGAAGCGGGGACCTATCTTTGCGCAGGAGCGATAACCAATTCTACGATTACCTTGGAAAAAGTACGCCCTGACCATCTCGATGCCGTAACTGCGAAGCTAGAGCAAATGGGCTGTACGGTTGATTGCGACATCGCTAATATGACGATGACAATTCATCCAGCGCATGAGCTCAAACACGTAGACATCATCACCCAAGAGTACCCGGCATTTCCAACCGATATGCAAGCTCAATTTTTAGCGCTGGCTACGTTGGCCAAAGGAACGAGTATCATCGAAGAACGCTTGTTTGAAAATCGATTCATGCACGTCAGTGAGCTTCAGCGTCTTGGTGCCGATATTCGCCTAAGCGGGCACACCGCCACCGTCATCGGTGAATCTCCCCTCTTTGGAGCAGACGTTATGGCAACCGACTTAAGAGCCTCTAGCGCGCTTGTCCTCGCAGCTATGGCCGCTGAGGGAACCACCAACGTACACCGTATCTATCATCTTGATCGCGGATACGAAAATTTAGAGCAAAAACTGCGTGCCCTTGGTGCCAAAATCGAGCGACTCAAAGAATAGGACTATTCTCCGCTAGGATATTTTAAATTGGTGATATAAAAGTCGCACGAACGCATTGAAGAACGTCTGCGAAAAAGTTTACGTAATAATTTTCTCATAAACAACAGAAAGCAAAAACCATTCCGATAATGATTGAAGATGGAGGTTTGCCGGCACTAAGCCGGCGAAAGAGCGATTAACGCTCTTCGAAAGATGCACCTGCGATCACTTTACGTGATACAGTGTACGGGATTAATGCAGCAGCGCGAGACTGTTTGATTGAAATGGTAACCATGTCTTGGTGACGCTTGCAGTTACCTGTAAGACGGCGTGGCATGATTTTAAAACGCTCAGAGAGCGAATATTTCAATGATGATACATCTTTGTAATCAATGAAATCTACTTTTTGTTCGCAATATTTGCAAAACCGTTTTTTGTATTTTCTTTTTT
>JAUPLR010000060.1 GCA_030836825.1 Campylobacterota bacterium | reverse complement strand
CATCTCGTCGGTCAGCGTAATGGTAATGGAACCCTCTTGCTGTGTATATTTAATTGCATTGGAATAAAGATTATCAAAAAGACGCTTCCACTCTTCTGCTGAGACCCGCAACGTCACGGGGGCAAGGTGTGTTGTTATGGCAATTTTTTTATACGCGGCAAGCGTCTCAAAAAGGGCTAGCCGTTCTTGAATAAGAGCATCAATAGGTTCAGGACGAACATCCCAAATACGTCTTTCAAAACTTAAGTAGAGTAAATCTTCATAAAGTCCCGAAAGGGTTTTGGCCCCAATAATGGTACGCTGTACGATACGCTTTAGCGTCTCATCCTCAATTTTTTCCTCTAGCAATCGGCTGTTGGCAAGGATAGCGGCAATCGGGGTATTAAGATCATGCGTAGCATGCTTAATGAAAGTATCCACGGTTTCAAATGCTTTTTTCGCGGGACGCAGTGCGGTGCGGCTGAGAAAGATACCCATCAACACCATGAACACAAAAAGCGGTATGAATATTTGCGCAAGATGGATTACAATGGGATAGCTTTCTATTTTCTTGGACACGAAAATGGAGGAAACTCCCAAAAAATAAACGGAAAGATCATACCGCACAGACAATACGCCATCCTCTGTCCATGTCATGGTATCCCAGCGTGGAACTTTTTTGATAGAGGTGATAACAGCGGCGCGATCTACATCATACAATCCAATGTCGTATCCTTTTGTATCGATCACGAGCTCTTGGGAAGCATTAAAATGGTGCTCTTTGAGTTCCTGCTCCAGTTGCGACACATAGGCATTCATATTTCTGGTTTCATTGGAGGTGAGCCTCTCTATCTCGATTGTGTAGGCTAAAAACACAAGAATCGAAAACAAAAAAAGCAAAGAACCCAAATAGAGTATTTGGAACTGTCGCAGCGATGCGTTTAAAAGTTTATCATGCAAGACGGTATCCTACGCAACGAATGGTGTCGATTTTAAGATCAGGCAGTGCTTTTCGAAGATTCTTGATATGGGCACGCAGTGCATCAAATCCAGGATTATTTCCATATCCCCAAAGGGTGTTAAAAAAATCCTCGTAGGTTATTAACTGTCCGCGTTTGGATAAAAACAGCTTTAACAGCTCAAGTTCCTTGGTATGCAGGGACACTTCTGTATTATGCGCCGTAATAACTTTTTGCGTTAAAGTATCAAAAGAGTAGTTATTGCTTATGTCTATAAGAGGTGAGCGTGTATGGAAAAAAGAACGTCGAATCAGATTTTTTAGACGCGCAACGAGTTCAGCCGGTTCGAAAGGTTTTTTCAAAAAATCATCTCCGCCGCTTTCAAATCCAAGAGAGACTGCCTCAGCAGAGCTTTGTGCGGTTAAAAATAAAATCGGTGTCCCGATGTCGTTGCATCGCATCGCTTTGGCTAAGTCAAATCCATTGCCATCAGGAAGATTGACATCCAAAATGACCGCAGTAAAATGATTCTCATACAAAGCAATTTCAGCATCATTAAAAGAAAAATAAGGGATAACTTCAAATCCTTCCGTACTTAAAATATCACTCACGGTGTCACTCAAAAGTAGATCATCTTCAATAAGAGCAAGCTTCACTAAGACCTCTTTGAGTACGAATTTTTTTGATACTGTAGCGCAGTTACGTTGAACCGATCTTAAACCGTGTATTTCACATTCATTTCATTTTAACTCTGTAGAATTATCAGCATAAACCAAAATCAAAGGAAACATATGAGAAAAATCACCCTAGTTTTATTCCTCAGTGCTGCCGTAACGTTTGCAGCTGATTACAGTGCCATGACGATGGAAGAGATGAAAGCTGCGAGAGGCAGTGTTTCCTCGGCGGACAGAGGAGCATTTCAAGCAGAAATGCAAAACCGAATGCAATCAATGAGTAGCGAAGAGCGTCAAAAAATGCAAAGCGAAATGCGACAAAGCAAATCGGGACCGCAAGACGGTACGGGTTCACAAATGCGTAAAGGGGGAGGCTCTGGCGGTGGCATGAGAGGCGGGCGATAAATTTCGCTCCAAACTAAATAGTTAAAAAAAAGGGATACCATGCAAGTAGAATCATCAGGACAAATGCAACAAACACACATGAGAAAAATGGACGGCTCCGGCGGAGGAATGAAAGAGATGATGCAGTCGATGTCTCCGGAAGATCGTACTGCCTTTCGAGAACAAATGTCCTCCATGTCAGAAGCGGATCGTAAAACAATGAAGAATCAAATGGCTCAAATGGATACGAGCAATCTCTCTTCATCAGACCTATTCCAACAATTACAAGAGATGCTCTTGGAATTTCAAAATACTGCTTCTAAAAACAATGAGCTACTCTCTACAACAATCATTGATACCTACGCCTAAATAAGCCCTTTTGCCCTTGCCGGCAAAGGGTTTATTGACATGGCTCAAGATTTAAGCGCGCTTTTTGTGCTACCATGCGCGTAATAATTAGGTGGATGACTTATGAAAACAGCGGTGATATCTTTACTTCTTTTCTGTAACCTCTCTGCGGTGCCGTTGACGCTCAATGACGCCATTGCAATGGCACTAAAATCTCATCCCCAAACCCAATTGGCGCTCTTACGACTCCAAAGCACTCAAGCCGACACCCAAGCCGCAAGCGCAGCACTTTACCCTCGCATTGATCTCAACGGTGAGTATTACCCGACCAAAACCGTTGTTATGCCCTCAAACGGTACCCTCTCTACCCATCAAACCGATGCTTTTCATGCCGATGTCAGCGGGAGCTATTCGTTATGGGATTTTGGACGCAATGATCACCTGATCCAAGCGACCAAGTTCGCTCAAGAGGGGAGCATTGCCGATAAACGATCGATTGAAAACATCCTCATCGAACAGATATGGTTCCAATACACTGCCATTACCTACTTAAATCGATTGATCGAGACAGCCCAAAAATCGGCAGAATTTTATCAGGCGCAATACGCCCAAGCCGTGCAAATGCGCGAAGTAGGATTGAAAACACACGCCGATGAATCAAGGTTCAAAGCCTCATGGCTCGAAGCCGATGACCGCCTCTCCATCGCGCGCAGCGAAAGAGAAAAAGCGCTAATGACGCTGGGGCTTTTAGTTGGAAACGACAATGCCACAGAGATTGATGAGGCTGATTTTGATCACCGAACCAATACTCTGGCAATCGCCTTTGAAGAGAAAAACGCCATACGCCAAGAGCTCTCACTGCGCAATGCGCAACTCCAAAAGCTCCAAACTCTTATCAACCGCGACAAAGCATTGTCCCATGCCTCACAGAAACAACCCTACGGAAACGTCATGCTTGTAGGTTCATACGGGTATGACAGCTCTCTGGCCTCTTACGACAGCTCACAAATCGGCATACGAGGAACCATCCCGCTGTATGACGGGGGACGTTTAAGCGCAGAGGCTCAAAAAAGCCGTATTTCCCTCTCTCTGGCACAAAAAGAGTATGAGAACACCGAAAAAATGTTATGGCAGGAGCTGTATGGTGCCATGCTCGATTTCCATCGCTACGATGAGACCATCGCGGCCAAAGAAGGGGTAATGACCGCAATGCAAAAAACACTAACACTAACCCAAGGGCGTTATACCCAAGGGCTTGCAACCTACATCGATGTTTTAGAGTCGCAAAGTGTTTTGGAAAATGCGAGAGTGGCTCATGCGGACGCAAAACTTCAAAAAATTCGCGCATGGCTCACCGTACAGCGCCTACTGAATAAAGGAAATTAACATGGCATGTTGCAATAAAAAGAAATCGATTCTTGCGGGAGCACTCCTGTTAGTGACAATCGCTCTCATCACCTCATCGCTGAAAAATACCCCTCCCAAAGCGGCAGAACCCCTAGCGCAAGTGGATAAAAACCACGTCAACGGAATCGGGACACTTGAAGCCAAAGAGGTCATCACCATCTCACCCAAACATGCTTCCAAAATCAGTGCCGTATATGCGGACGAAGGGGATCAAGTTTCCAAGGGGGAACGTTTGGCGCAAATGGAACTCTCAGAGCTTGCAGGCGTCCAAACACAAAGCCGTTCTGCCATCGAAAAAAGCCGCGCGCAAGTAGCCTCACAAAAAGCCCTCATCGACGATTTAAAAGCCAAACAAGCGTTAGCCGAGGCAACGTTAACACGCTATAAAAATCTCATCAAGGGGGGATTTGTAACCCAAGCAGAGCTCGATGGTGTCCAAACTTCGGCACGCAGTGCTAACGCAGCGCTCAGCGGTGCACAAGAGGCCCTCAAACTCTCACAGCACGAAGTCCAACGTGCCATAGGATCTCTGGACTCTGTAAATGCTACGATCAGCGATTATTCCTTACGCTCTCCCATCGATGGCATCGTCATTTCCCGTGAGGCGGAAGCAGGCAGTACGATAGGCGCAGGCACTCCCGTGTTTAAAATCGCCAATCCCAAGACGCTTTGGGTGCGCGCCTACATAAACGAACGCCAAAGCGGATCGTTGCAAGTGGGACAAGACGCACTCGTTACCCTGCGCTCGACCGGTGAAAAAAAATACCCCGGTATCGTCCGTCGTATCGGGGTTGTAAGTGATCGCATTACCGAGGAAAGGGTTGTCTATGTCACACTGAATACGCCTCCCGAGCCTTTGCATTTGGGTGAACAGGCCGAAGTTCAAATCAATGTGACTCATGATTAATCTCGCATGGCGTGATATCTCCCACTCATTGGGAAAATTTATCACCACCGCATTGGGTGTCGGGCTGCTCATCGGCGTCGTCCTCGTCATGATCGGTATTTACAGAGGGATGGTACATGATGCCATGATCGTCCCCAACAACATTGCCCCTGATTTATGGGTTGTGCAAAAAGAGACACTTGGGCCCTTCGCTGAAAGCTCCCGTTTACACGAAGATCTCAAATATTCGCTCAAGGGGTTTGAAGGGGTAAGCGCGGTTCACCCCCTCACCTTTCAAGGGGTGCAAATCCATAAAAACGGCAAACCTATTCGTGTTTACGCCCTTGGGTATGAATCTCTTAGCTCCTTTCAACCATTTACTCTGACGTCAGGGACAGCGATAAAAATCCGCAATCGAGAGATCATCGTCGATACCAAAACAGGTTTTAAACTGGGAGATGAAGTCCATCTGGGACGCAACCGCTACACCGTCGTCGGATTAACCCACAAAGCAGTCTCATCGGGGGGGGATCCGATGATCTATCTCGACTTACGTGAGGCGCAAGAGCTGCAATTTTTATTCAGCAATGAGCAAATACGCAATGATCGAGAACGTGGAGGAGCGTCCAACGCAACCGCGATGGTCAATGCGTTTTCACTCACCTTAAAAGCAGGGTTTGATCCCAAAACCGTAGGGGATGAAATACAACGCTGGAAACACCAAGAGGTCTATACGGCACAGGAGCAATCCGACATTCTCACCAAAAACCTCATCGAACGCTCTGCCAAGCAAATCGGGATGTTTACCATGATTTTATTGATCGTCTCTTCCGTCATCATCTCGCTGATCATCTATACGATGACCATGGGAAAGATGAAGGAGATCGCTATTTTGAAACTGATTGGTGCCTCCAATATGCTCATAACCAAAATGATCGCTCAGCAGTCACTGTTAATGGGGGCAATTGCTTTTGCCGGAGGAGCACTCTTCGCCAATGCCAGTGCCAACTATTTTCCTAAAACCGTCATTCTCATCCCCTCCGACGGGCTTAAGCTTTTTGCAGTTGTCATCATCATTAGCATTCTCGCATCCCTAGGGGGCATCCGTTCCGCTCTTAAAATAGATCCTGCCAGTGCGATTGGGGGCTAAATGAAAAAAGCAGTTATTTCCGTCCAAAATATGTGCAAAACATACGGTGAAGGCGAGGGTGCCGTTACGGCGATCAAAGAAGCGACATTCGAGATTTATGCGGGGGAAACGGTCGCGCTGCTGGGACCCAGCGGCTCAGGAAAAACAACCCTCATCACGATGATAGGCTGCATAACCCAACCCACCAGCGGCAAACTCACACTAGATGGCGATTTGATGTACGACGAAGCGTGGAAGATAGACGATACGAGGCGCATACGGCGTGAAAAAATCGGCTTTATTTTTCAAGCCCACAATCTCATCCCTTTTCTCAATGTCATGGAAAATGTCACGATCGTTCCCCAAATGAATGGGGTAAAAAGCGATGCGGCCAATCAAACAGCCAAAGAGCTTCTGGATTATTTAGGAGTGGGCGATAAACTCACCAAAATGCCCTCACAGCTCTCAGGAGGGCAAAGCCAACGCGTTGCCATTGCCCGTTCACTCGCAAATACTCCTAAAATAATACTCGCCGACGAACCCACCGCCGCATTGGACGGCGAGAGAGCACTGTCCGTTATGCAGCTCTTACGCAAGCTCGCCCATGAACAAGCCGTAGCGATTGTGGTCGTAACCCACGATGAGCGGATGTTGCCGTTGTTTGATCGGATTTTACGGGTTGAGGATGGGGTGGTCAAAGAGGAATTAGGTACGTAGCGTCACATGACCCGCTAACACTGCGTTATCCACGCGACGCGACGAAGCGGCAAGCCGTCCTATCGTATCGTTTCCTTCTCGAAAAAGCTGTACATAAAACTCCCCCTTGTATCCTTCATGCTTTAATCGCTTCGCCATACTCACGATCTCTTCTTCGCTTAGTAAATCAGGATGCAAAGTAGTGCGAACTTCGTAAGCTACGGTATTGTTTTTCAAAATCTCAAAGCTCTCCCAAAACCGCTTTTCACTTCCACCGCCACATATTTGCGTCATTTTGCTATCAGGCGCTTTGTAATCCAACGCCACATAATCGACAAGCTCTAACGCAATCAAGGAAACAATAACATCCGGACGCATACCGTTCGTATCCAGTTTGATACGAAAACCCAGCTTTCTTATTTGGTCACAAAAAGGAATCAAGTTGGTGTAAAGGGTGCATTCCCCACCGCTT
>JAUPLR010000059.1 GCA_030836825.1 Campylobacterota bacterium | reverse complement strand
GTAAAAGTGTTCCAATCCCACGGCTTTGATAATCACTGGTTCCCCTTGGATATCAAGCTCAAAGTATCGATCCTTGAAGCGTACACGGCAAGCATAAGCGTTCCAAACAAAGCCATTACGAGGGTGACAACAAACACCTTGACCAACATCGAGGGCGTAATCTCTCCGTTAATGTACCCTTGAAATTTATCCGCATGCTCGATAAGCTCCAAGGTTACCTCACTAATCCCCCATGCAACCCCAAAAGAGATCATCGCTATGATCAATGTTTCGCTCAGCAGTTTTCCGATAATCGTCCACGACGAGAGCCCAATGGAGCGCATGATGCCAAATTCCGCTTTGCGGTCGTTCACCACCATACTCATCATGCTCACAATTCCCAATATCCCCATCATAAAAGCCATCACGCCAATCACATCCGAACTGGTCTGGATAATTTTAAACTGATTGTAGGAGTCGATAAAGGCATCGGTTGTTTTTGCCTCTACGTGTTTATCCATGAGGTTGATTTGATTCACAATCTCAGCACTGTTTCCCAAATCTACAAGGCTGATCAGAAAGACAGAGGTGCTTTTGTGGAACAATTCTCCCCCATCGCTCAAGGGCATTACCACGCCACCGTCCTCAAATCCAATAGAGCTCTTAAAGACACCGCTTACGGGATACTCTTTTTTCGACACACGAATGCTTTTGGGATGCTTGAGTGTCTCATAAATTTTAGCCCCCAAGATCACTTCTCCTGCCTTGGGATAATTCCCTTGCTGCAAAGCATAACTGTCAAGTCGGTTCTCGCTGACCCCATAAATACCGACAATTGGAAGATGATCAACAGGAGATGCCCCTAAAATCAGGGAATGAACCTCTTTTACCCCGTTTAGTTTGGAGATGGGCAGACTTAACGAGTTATTGATATCACTGAAAAAAGTATCCGCAATCTCTTTTTGCGTAACAATAATATCGCCGTCGGTTTTAAGCATAGAGCTGTACATGCTCACCACGCCCCCCGCAATCGCGCTGATCAGAAAAATAGCCGCGATCGAAACGGTCATGCTCATAAAGATGAGTGCCGTTTTAAATCGGTTTCTGCGCAATGCCTTGAAGGCGGTAATCATTGTTCAATCACCGATTTGAGCTCAGCAGTCGTTGCAATAAAGGCGACTTCTGTGAGAAGATTGCCTCGAAACTTCATGACGGTAATTTTTTCTTCTTGAGCCGGAAACCGCAAACCCTGCTCCTCATCCCGAATCAACAACACCGTATGTATGTATTTTCGCATTTTGGGCAACGCGAATGCCGTCGTAATAAAATTGGGCATTTGGGAAATATCCGCGACAAACGCGGCATTGTATTGTTTCAAATACCCTTTGTCTTGTACCTTCAGGTATTCATTGACCGTCGCACCGGTCCCTTTTTCATACGCCATTATAAGCGTTTTAGGCATCGTTTTGAGGATTACATGATTCCCATGCTGATCCTCTACCTTCAAAGGAGAAACCGACTGCCCCACTTTATACGGGACTGCCCAAACACTCAGGGCGATCATCATCGATGCAATTATTTTTCTCACACGTATCCTTCACGGTATTTTCCGCCGCAAGTATAGAGTAAAACAGTTAACAAATAGTGTTTTTTTAACTGGCTGATCCTTTTTAAGCTCGATACCTGCTTTGTTATAGGTCTATTTTACTATAATTTTAACCTATAAAAATGTCCAAGGGTTTTGATGCTCAAATCGGTTTTGAAAATACTCCTGCAATTTCTTTTTCGCATTAAAGTCGTAGGCGAGTACAAGGATCAAAACGGTCATACAATCATCATCGCCAATCACCAGTCGTTTTTAGATGGGTTGATCCTTGGGGTGATGCTCCCTGTATCACCCGTGTTTGTGGTCAATACGCAAATCGCTCAACGTCCGCTGTTGCGGTTGATTATGTCCATGGGTGAGTATCTCGTGGTTGACCCCTCCAGTCCTATGGCGATCAAAGCGGTCATCAAGCTCGTTCAGAACGGTCGTCCCGTCGTTATTTTCCCAGAGGGGCGCATCACCACGACCGGAAGTTTGATGAAAATCTACGAAGGAAGTGCTTTTGTAGCCGCTAAAACCGCCGCGACCATACTGCCTGTAATTATCCACGGGGGAACCTTTAGTGCGTTGTCACGCATGCACCAAGATCATCCTACGCGATGGTTTCCGCGCATCACCCTCACCTATTGTCAGCCTAGCACCCTACAAATAGCCGATCACCTAAGCGGACACGACCACCGTTACAAAGCCGGCGAAGAGATGCGGCTACTGCTACAGCGCAGTTTGTTTGAATCACGCCCTCGCAGTAATCTATTTGAAGCGTTTGTGGCCTCGGCCTCTCTTTTTGGAAAGTCTCACAAAATCCTTGAAGATACCGAACAAATTGAATACACCTACCGCCAAGTACTCACAATGTCTCTGGAACTTGGAAGATTGCTCTCACGCCTTACCGCACCTCATGAGGCGATAGGGATTTTCATGCCCACGGCAGTCCCTACGCTTGCCCTTATTTTTGGGCTAAGTGCGATGGGACGAATCCCCGCCATACTCAATTTCACCACAGACGTTGAAGAGTTGCAGAGTGCGTGCGATGGAGCACTTCTTAAAATCATCATCAGCTCCAAAGCGTTTATCGAGGAAACCAAACTCGAATCCAAGCTGGCTGCCCTTAAAAACGTCCGTATTGTGTATCTCGAAGATTTAAAACCGACGATGTCACTGATGGACAAACTTTGGCTTATGGGGTATGCGATCCATTTCCCGCGTGCCGCCACCGTTCCCTGCGACCCCTCTTCTCCTGCCGTTGTCCTCTTCACCTCAG
>JAUPLR010000006.1 GCA_030836825.1 Campylobacterota bacterium | reverse complement strand
AGTATCAAATAATCCACCCATATCGGCTGGCTTTGCAAGACGTACGGGCATAGTGTCGAGAATGGCTACGGCGAGTTCACGTAAGCCTTCAATTTTTGTAAAGCCGCCGGTGAGAACAATTCCTGCACCCATTTGGTCTTTGAGACCACTTTTTTCAATGGACTGCGCAATGATCATGAGGGTCTCTTCTACGCGTGCATAGATAACGTTATGAACGACTTCGAGAGATACTTCGTGCGTAGAGGTTTCATCGCCGATCACCGGCAGTTCGATGAGATCATTGCTAGGAGCATACAGGGATCCATAGTTCATTTTGACATTGTCAGCCGTTTGCAATGGCGTATGCAGGGCCATGGATAAATCATTGGTAATATGGTTAGAACCTACCCCTAGGAAATCGTTGTAACGAATTGCATGTCCTGAGTGAATAACGATGTTGCTCGTATTTCCACCCATATCGACGACTGCGGCACCGAGTTCTTTTTCATCTATGTTAAGGACGGCGATGGCCGATGCGTAACCACTTAGTACGATGCTCTCAACATCAACACCTGCGGCTTTGACTGCTTTACGAAGATTATTGAGATTCGATTTTTGGGTGGTGATAATATGGGTTTCTACTTCTAAACGTGCAGCATTCATCCCAAGCGGATCTTCGATGAAATCTTGATCGTCTACTTTGAAATTATACGGAAGGGCATGAAGCACTTCAAATTCATTCGGTATGTTGGCGTTATACAAAGAAGTGTGCATAACACGATTGATCTCTTTGAGCGTTATCTCTTTATTGGGGACATTAACAATACCGCTGGAGTTGATACTCTTTGTATAGGCGCCGGAGATAGTGACTATGGCGCTTTTGATATCGGTGCCCGCAACACGACGAGCATCGTTGAGTGCGGCTTTAATGGATTTGGATGCAAGTTCGATGTTGGTGATGCTTCCTTTACGAAGACCCTGTGCTCTGGAAATTCCTGCACCAATAATCTGTGCGCTGTTATCATCACTTATTTCTGCGATGATGGCACAGACTTTTGTCGAACCGATATCGATGGCTAAAACCGTTCGTTTCAAAATCAGATCCCCTCTGCATATATTTTTACTGGATATTTACTCTCAAGCATTTTCATAAGCTTTTGATTGAATAAATTTCCTTTTAGCTTCATCGCATTGTTCTCTTCAGCTACTGTTGTAGCTTGTAGCAACTTTTGTTCCAAAACGTTATAGAGAATGACATTTCCGCTTTTCAAAGTAAAAAACCCTTGTTTTTGTTTGGCGGCAAACAAATTATCCGCAAATTCGGTTGCTTCAGCTGCCGATAAGCCCGATAGCGCGGTGCTTTGCGCGCGGGTCTTGAAATCACTCACGGTCCCACTAAATGTTTTATAACTGTTTTGCGCTAACTCTTGGAGTTTGCTTTTTTTCATTTCGTTGACATAAAGCATGTTAGCATCATTTTTTGCTTCTTCGTAGGTCTTACTTGCTGCTGGATTAAAGCCATTGAGCTTGATGATTACAAACTCATCGCCTACTTTGCGTGGTTTCAAGAAAGGTTTGTCGGCAGTTAATTCTGCGATCTCTTTGAGCAATTCAGGAGTAAAGAGCGTGTTTTTGGCGGATACGGTCGTTTGAGTGATCATTACGCTGGGGTCAATGGTCCCTTTTTTGAAATCGATGTAACGGCGCAGTGCGTCGTTTTGGGTTGCTTGCGCTCCCATGTGTATGATCGAGAGATCGTATGTGGCTTCTTTTTTAAATTCATTTTGATGTTTTTCCCAAAATGCCTTCAGTCCGGCTTCATCAGCGGAAGCTGTTACCATGCTAGGAGTCAAGAGTTTGTATTCAATTTTATCGGCAACGCCCTGTGCGGATGCGATAGCGTTCTCTTCAAGTGTTCGAGCGAGTGGAGTAAGAAGATAAAGTGTTTTTTGAATGAGGAGCTCTTTGCGCACCCCCGCTTCATAGTCTTTGATGGTTAAATTGTTTTGGCTCAACATAGCCGCGTATACCTCTTTGTCAAACGAACCTGCTTTGGTGAAACTTTTTTGATTTTTGATCATGCTGAACAGTTCTTCGTCGCTGACGGTTATCTTGTAGCTTTTGGCAAGATTGAGAATGAGTGCTTGACTGACAAGACTTTGAAGCGCTTGGCTTTGTAGCCCAAATTGCTTCGCTTGCTTTTCATCCAGTTTGCCTTGAAGTACCTGGTTGTATTGGTTAAAAAGATTCGAGTACGCTTTTTGAAATTCATCGGCCGTAATCGAGACGTCACCAACTTGAGCAACGGCGCTTGCTTTGTCTCCATAGCTGTATTCCCCCCAGCCCACAAATCCGGCCCCAATAAAGGCAATGGTTGATACCCAAACCGTAACAATAAGGTATTTTCGGTGATGTTGCATCCAAGTAATCATAATTATGTGGGCCTTTAATTCATTTATGGTGTAAAATTTGGATATTTTATTGCTTTTTCCATTAAACTACGATGAATATTGATACGCTATAACGGTTGTTAGCGAATTAAAGCCAAAATCTGCATCTAAAGGGCTGTATATGACCAATGAATTCATTTCCAATCGAGATAGGGATGTTTTGTGGCATCCGTGCACGCAAATGAAAGACCATGAAACATTTCCGATTATTCCTATTGCTAAGGGTCGTGGAACTTATTTGGAAGATTTTGAGGGGAACCGATACATTGATGGAATCAGCAGCTGGTGGGTTAACCTATTTGGTCATGCGAATGCATATATCAACGGTAAAGTCAAAGAGCAGCTTGATACGCTGGAGCATGTAATTCTGGCAGGATTTACGCACGAGGGAATCGTCAGACTCTCAGAGCGTTTAGTGGCATTGGCGCCTGATGGCTTGACTCGTTGCTTTTATGCGGACAACGGTTCGAGTGCTGTGGAAGTGGCATTAAAGATGAGTTATCATGCGCATCGAAATCATGGGGATAACAGGGCGTTGTTCGTCTCTCTTTCCAACAGCTATCACGGGGAAACGCTTGGCGCTCTTTCGATAGGCGATGTAGCGCTGTACAAAGAGACCTATGAACCCTTATTAATCCGTTCGATTCAAACGCCTTGCCCGATGGACCAGTCGCTTGACTCTGCGATCCAAGCGGTTGAAGAATTTAAAAAACTGCTAGAGGAGCGTAGCCGTGAAATAGCCGGGCTTATTGTCGAACCATTGGTTCAAGGGGCAGGAGGGATGGTGATGTATCATCCTCATTTTTTAACTGAGGCGAAACGATTGTGCCGTGCGTACGGCATTCATTTCATTGCGGATGAAATCATGGTAGGATTTGGGCGAACGGGGACGATGTTTGCCTGTGAACAAGCGGATATAACGCCCGATTTTTTAATCCTTTCAAAAGGGCTTACAGGGGGCTATTTGCCTCTTTCGGTTGTTATGACTACGGAGCCGATTTACGGAACTTTTTACTGCGATTACAATCCACACCGATCGTTCTTGCACTCACACAGTTATACGGGGAATGCCTTGGCCTGTGCGGCTGCTAACGCGACATTGGATTTGTTTGAAACGAACAACGCGATAGAGGCAAATCGTCAGCTTTCAAGAGACATTAGCGAAGGGCTTAAACGCTTTGCATCCCGCAAAGAGGTAAAAGAAACACGCCAATGCGGGATGATCGGTGTGATTGAACTGCAAGGGTATGCCGCCAGTGAGCGCATCGGAGTGAAAATACATCGACATTGTTTGGCGTTTGGTGTGTTGATACGCCCTTTGGGCAGTGTTATTTATGTGATGCCTCCGTATGTGATTACACTCGAAGAATTGGGGCGTATTTTTGATGCCATTGAGAGCGCTTTAAACGAGTTGGCGTTATAATAACAACATCAGACAATCAAGGTAAAGCCGTGCAAAAATCCCCTCATATCCCTGTCTTGTATCGTGAAGTCATAGAAGCTTTTGCCCCGTGCAAAGAGGGGTTGATCATCGATTGTACGCTGGGGTACGGAGGGCATACATCGTTGCTTCTGGATGCCAATGAACACCGTCGTTTGGTGGGAATTGATCAAGACCCTGCGGCGATTGCCTTCTCGACACAACGTTTAGAGCCTTATGGAGATCGCGTAGAGATCCGACAGGGACGTTTTTCAGCGGTTGCGAAAGATCTTTTGAGTGAATATGGGGATCAAGTTTACGGAATTTTAGCCGATATAGGGGTATCATCGCTTCAGCTTGATGTGAGAGAACGGGGGTTTTCGTACGAAAGCGATACGCTGGATATGCGGATGAATCCTGATGCACCGCTGTGTGCAAGTGAGGTTGTGAACGACTATTCGCAAGGCGCACTGGAGCATATTTTGCGCGAATACGGTGAAGTGACGAATGCGAAACAAGTCGCCCAAACGATGGTGCAGCGACGTCCGTTTGAATCGGCGAAACAGCTTTCCGATGCGATTTTTCATTTGATGCCACGGGGTAAAAAGATCCATCCCTCGACATTGGTGATGCAGGCGATTCGGATCGAAGTCAACGATGAGTT
>JAUPLR010000058.1 GCA_030836825.1 Campylobacterota bacterium | reverse complement strand
TGCCCCTAACTATATTCATGCTATTATTCTCGAAGCAATAGACATGATGCCACAGGAGTGGGAGCCGGTTAAATACCGAGAAGAAATTGCCGATCTTATCAGCATGAGAGCGTCAGTTGATTTTACCAAAAGCGGGAATTGCCCGTTTGAATTGTTTTAACATGAGAGATATAAAAAAACACCAAATAATTCATTACTACCATAATAAAAGCACTTTAGAATTCATCAATATTGGTGTCCTCGTATATTCAGAAGCTGGATTGTCGTATCGTCTGCTAGATGAGTCGTTGATTCATCAAATTAACTGTTCTACATTTGTTGATAAAAAAGTACTGTCGGGTTTAGTCCGTTATCTTGAAAATGTATTGGCTGGAGTAACTTCCATAGAAGGTTTCAAAAGTAAAACTAAATCACTTTATTTTGACAACTTTTCATTTAGTAATGAAGTAGAATTTGCAAGTGAACATAGTTGAGAAATTGAATCACATATTATGTTCAACCACTATATCGGGCATAAATTTGACCATAGCTCATCCGTTTCGCGAAAAGAAAAAGTAAAAGAAAGTGCAAAATCAATCATATCTAAAGATTTTGATAAAGTATTCATGTTTTCAGAAGATGACTACTATGACCTAATTATACAATCTAAGAATAGTTCTATAATCTATTCTACTGTAATTGGAAGCTTAATTAGTGATACTGATCTGATGGGAGCATTTAGAGCAGAACTTAATCGTCCAGTTAATAATTCGTATTATGCTTATGTAAACTCTGAGGATGATTTATTGCGCCATCATGAAAAGTCAGAGCATGCCGCAGGACTTTTACATCGTAAAATGGGCATGGAGCTTACTAATTTTAGTAGCGATGAGGCAATTGGAATTTCACTGGAGAGAATGGCGATCAACATTTAATTATATAGAGTCACTTTTACGCTAATGTGGTTTTTAATGTGGTTATTTTACATCAATAGCTTTGAAACATCGTAAATCAGGGATTAGATGGTTGAGAGATTACCACCTTATAAATCAACTCCGTCTATTACAGTCTATCAAAACCAAGATAAACCCCAAAAACAAGTACTTTATTCACTATATAGCGTTTAATCCGTATTTATCCCATTCAACAACATCCAAAACTTTAATGTACTTTTTAACGTGCCTACAGTTGACGGCAAACCAAAGAAGATAACGGCAGGAACTTTGAGATTTAATTATAAATCCCCTCATATTCTTTCGGAATTTTTGATGTGATTTCACCATCTGGCATTTGAAAATAAGGAACTCCATCACGGCGATAAACATTTGGAACCCCATTTGCCAAACTCCGTGCCTGAGCTTCTTTAATCGCCTTTTTCCCAATTTTGAGAATCATATCCCGAAATTTGTAATTTTCAATTGTTTTCATTGAACACCCTCCGTAAAAATAGCATAATATGGCTCGTGCAATACTGTCAATTCTCCATCGGCGAAATTGGCGACTTCTTCAAACTCATCATCTGCATTAAAAAATAAAAACCATCTATTCGCAAGCTCTTTATAGAGATTGAAGAAAAGATTACGGCTTCGGTAATATCGTCGAATAATATCCTCTTTGGGTATGTTGTGACCGCCGTTGAAAACACGGTTTTGAACCCTAGCAATATTATCCGTAACATCTTCAAGATACAAGTAAAAAATATCAATCGTATATCCTGATTCTTTGGCTTTTTGGATAATTTTGATTAAATACTTCCCGCTCATCGTCGTTTCAAGAATAAGGTCATGACGCTTGTTTAAAAGCACTTCAATCAGACGTAAAAATATTTTTCCAGCATTGAACTTTTCGTGGTCCATATCATCGGGGTTTAATTGTTTGGCAATTTCATCCGCATTGATGAATTCAACCTCACTAAACTGGGCATAAGAAAGGGCAAATGTCGTTTTACCGCTGCCGTTTGCACCTGCAATGATAGTTAATTATGCCCCCTCCCCTACTTATATATCGCAATTACATTATAGCATAGACGTGTTAGAGGCACGGGGAAATCATCCAAAAATTTTAGGAGTACGTTTAGGGGTATGTTTTCGCTACAATTATTGCAAGCTGGCATGATATTTGCTTGTTTTTTTATCTAAAAACACAAGCTTTCAAGAGAGGATACCATGACAGTCTCTAACAATACTATGATGGCGCAACAAATCCATGCCAACAAAGAAGGACAGTGCAAGCGTAGCGCTGGCGATTATTCGTCTGACCAGAGTTCAGATATTGCTGCTACTTTCAGTGACATCGCACAGCAAATGCTGGCAATACTCGATACGAACAAAAGCGGTTCAATTGATAAATCTGAGTTTTCTCTAACAGCGCAAGCCTTGGCAAAAAGTAGCGGAAAAACGGATACCAGCGGCATTGATGCAGCTTTTGCCAAAGCTGACTCAAATAACGACGGACAAATCAGTTCAGATGAGTTTATGAATGCGTTGCAACAAGCCGCCGATCAAACACAAAAAAAGCGTCACCGCCATCAACACCACTCTGACGTAACTGCCTCCAATAAACTTCCCCAAGCAGAATCAACGCAATCCTCTTCTCCCATGAATGAGATGCAAAAAAACCTGCTCGACAGAATCATCGCTGCCTACGGTGAGTCAACAGCCGTAACCGGATCAACCACCAATATCTCAGTCTAATATCAGGATTAGTGCTCCCGTCCAAAATACCGTTCCTTAGCTATTATTGTACGTATTAACGTACTGGGAACGACGGGCATTTTTGGCAATATCCATAAAGGCATTGACCGCCTCAGTGGTATTTTTTGAAGCGCTGTCGCTTTGGTACATTGTGGATGATTTTACGCTGATGGCTTGGTCCTCTTTTTGTTTCGCGCTCTTCTGCTCTGTTTCCGTCGCTTTTGTCCTAGCCGCTTCTTCTTCAGCTGTTTGTTTTTGTTCCTGCGCCGGATCAGGCCGACCTACTTGAATCGATTGCGAATAAGGACTTTGAAATAAATAGGAACTCACTTGCATGATACACCTCCAATTTTTCTTTCCGCTATGAGTGTATACCTTTTAAACTAATAATAGTATTAACTCTTTAATGTGATTAGCAATACTCATATCCCCAAACTCTCCAAATCTGCACTCCAGCCATCCCCTTCTTCATGAATCATGATTTCTTCTTCTTCATGAGCAATAGCAGTTTTGAGGGGATTTGCATTCGGGAAAATCCGCTTTATGGCATTACTCAATTTTTCTGCATTAACGGGCTTGAGCACGTATCCTCTCGCTCCAGCCTTGATCGCCGCTATGACCATTTCTTCTTGTCCATGAGAGGTAACCATGATAATTCTAGCTTCCTCTTTTTTCCCCATTATCCCTCTTACCGCCTCTATCCCATCCATGTCCGGCATTGTAATATCCATCGTGACAAGGTCGGGAGAGTGCTTGATGCAACAGGCGATTGCTTCTTTGCCATTCTTTGCTTCAGCCACAATCTCATGACCCATCCTCTCCAGCATTTTGGCTATATTTTTACGAATAATCAACGAGTCATCAACCACTACTATTTTCAACATAACCTATCCTCAATGGTGTTTTCTGCCAATAATGCTAACATAATTGCTCCGCCTGACGTTTTAATTTCGGTTGTACACAAGTTGGTGTGGGCGTTTTTAAACAGTGGATTACCAAGACCAATCATAACTGGCGGCGTAATGCTAACTCCGGCTCCTTTGTTTGGAAAATTCGTAATGGCATTACCCAAAACCGTATTGGCCACTTCACACGCAACGTGCTCTTTCATAAATTCATACGCCGTATCGCCCTGAGCGTCTACAACGAAAAATTTCGATACCTCTTCCAACGCATGCGCCTCAAAACCCATTATAAATAACGCATTAACGGCACCGCTTATCCTAATTTTAACCGCATAGGGATAAGAAGGGAGAATAGTAGGCTTAGAAATTTCAAAATCACTCTCCAGCAATTCGATCTCCATATCGTCACTCAAAAATGAGCGTGCACGAGTAGCAATCGGAATCAATATGCCTAGGCATGCGCTGCCGTTCATCCTCTCCTCTGTATGACATGTTGGAACAAAGAATCTAAATACGGTTCCCTTCCCCTCCGTACTCACAAGCTTCAAATTTCCGCCTAGAGCATCCAACTCATGCTTTAACGCTCCAAGACCTATTCCGCGTCCTGACAATTCGCTGATGCTCTCTTTGGTAGAAAAATGATCCTTGAAAATAAGCAGATTGATAGCATCCGCACTCATGACGTTCACTTCCTCTTGTGTCAAAATCCCTTTTGAAATTGCGGTTTTTGCCACGAGAGGCGTATTGATTCCCGCACCGTCGTCTTGAATGCATATTTCCCAACCATTCTCTGCTGCCGTGACGACGCAGGAGATCGTTCCCATCTCATATTTTCCTCTAATCAGCCTCTGTTCCGGTGACTCTACTCCATGATCAACACAATTTCTAAAAAGATGGACGAGCGATTTAACAAAAGGTCTATGCGCCTCTTCCATCATAATGGTTTTATCGCATTCGATTTTCATTGGATTGAGATGTTTTCCCAGCTTTTGCGATAGCCTTTCAACAAGCTTTGAATACGGCGATAGCTCCTCGGCAAGTGGTTTTTCTTTTAG
>JAUPLR010000057.1 GCA_030836825.1 Campylobacterota bacterium | reverse complement strand
GAAAATGCGACGCTGAGAATGGCTCTAACTTGCCCCAACTGCTCTTTGGCTGCGGAGAGATGCGTGCTGGACTGGACAATATTGCGAGACTCTTGATCGCTCATACGCGCAGGAACGGTCGTTACCGTATCGGCTAAGGAGGTAATGATTTTTGAATAGTATTCTTTCGTTTGCAGTCCGTTCATCAAGAGGCTATCGATGGCAGCTCTTTTCCGAGAGAGTTCATTAAAATTTTGGAAGAGACTTACCTCTCCCTGCGTTGAGGCATAGACACGTTTCGCCTCCGCCACCGCGCCATCAACCTTGCTTCGTACCTCTTTTATAGCGATTGCGTTTTTTGCGCCGTTACTTGCAACAAAACCAACACTCAGTCCGCGCTCCATCTGCATAAAATGGATAATTTTTGAGAGAACCTCGACCTCGGATATGCGATTTATGGCTATTTCAAGGCTCTTCTTTTCGTCTAGACCAGAGGCTATTTTACCTACCGCTAAAGCTATGATGGCAAGCATAAATACGATAACCAAGCCTAATAATTTTGCTTTAATGTTTGTTATCATATGCAGCTTCTTTTAACGTTAAGGATTATTGGCGAAATAATGCTTAATACCGTCAATCATCCCCTCAACCATCCATTTTTGGTATTTACCATCGGCTATTCGTGCCGATTCATCAGGATTGCTGATATAGCCTGTTTCCAGTAAAATTGCTGGCATTTGGGCTCCTACAAGAACCCAAAAAGGAGCTTCTCGTGCCCCATTGTCTTTGACATTTGGGAACTGTTTGCGCAAGTTATTGAGCACCCCTTTTTGGATATCAATCGCAAGCTTGTTAGACGCAATAATTTTTTCCGTGTTGAGCACATTCAGGAAACTGAGCTTTCCAAACGCTCCCATCTCCCCCATATCTTCAGAGTTTTCCAAAGCCGCAACGCGCATCGCACGCTCGCTTCGTCCCGGTGAGAGATAATAGGTCTCAAGTCCGTAGGCAGCATTCGCATCAGCCCCTTTTGGAATGGCGTTAGCATGAATGGATAAAAAGAGATCCGCCATTTTGTCATTGGCAAATTTGGTGCGGTCTTTGAGCTCGATAAACACATCACTTGAGCGTGTCATGTGCACGGTATACCCCATCGCTTTAAGTTGCTCTGAGAGTTCAAGCGAAATATCCAAAACAATGTTTTTTTCCATATAGCCATTGCCAATAGCCCCGCTGTCTTTTCCGCCATGGCCCGGATCGATAACAATGACTTTCTTGCTACGATCACGAGGTGTGACATTGGTCAATGGCGGCAAAGTCATTATTGAGGGAGGGAAAGCCCCCAACAATGGTGGCAGTGGTGGTAAATCAAGGGCTGGTGCTTGAGCAGCCGGTATGGGCTTGGTCGAGGATTCTTTTGCAAGTGCCTGAAACGAAAGATCGATAAATACGGATGATCCACTGGCCACAGGTTTAACCGCAATGGCCTGCGAATGTTCTATGACCAAACGCAATGTTTTGGAATCGTATTGACCCAAACGAAGCTTATCTACATTTTTATGCTCAAGTGATTTTTCAAAAGGCAATTTCCCTGAATCAATATCGATAATATAGCGAAAGCGCTGTTTATCCGATTCTATGATCTTGGAAAGACGAATCTCCTTTGCATCAATTGGCGTGTCAAAGAGCAATTCCAATCCCGTATTCTTCCATTTAGCGTCTAGCAAACGATGCTGTTTTACCAAAGGGAATTCCGCAGAAGCTTTAATCGGCTCTTTTAGATCAAACAGTTGTGCGCTTGTGGGGGCTAAAAAAGTACTGCCTGCTTCTTTGGGTTGTGCGGCAGGTGCCTTTAAATACTCTTTGGGGAAAATAAGGGGCTTTTGCGCTGTCTCTACCGGTTTTACGACGGGTGCCGCTGCAACAATGGGCGCTGGTTGAAGTTTTGTCAATTCTGCTTTGTATTTAGTAACATCAATACCTAATGCTTCTCCGCCCTTAACAATCCCGCTAAGCGCATCCCGTGCCAAATCGGTATTTTTATTTAAGTTTGCCCGCAAATAGATGGTTTTGCATTCATTATAACCGCGAAACTGTTCAATCTCATCACCGCTTTGAAGCGCTTTTTTAGCCGCATCAAGACGCGATACATCATCTGCTGCGATCACACTAAGAGACAATACGACTAAAATAAAAAAGAATATACGCCCTAGATTCAAAACTTATTCGCCTTGTGTCAATTTCTCCATCAACTCTTTGACGGAAATGATTTTGTCAATACGATATCCATTGCTTCCAGAAAAGAAAAGTCCCAACTCTAAATCACCAAAATACGCGTCACTAAGACGATCTGCAATACAAAAACCGACCTCTTTTGCTTCAACACCGCGATTACACGGAGCAACGCAGTTTGAGATACATTTAATAGCCGGACCCGTACGTGTATCGATGAGACCGTGCAAGTTAGTACGGACACCACGCGCCGGATAACCCACCGGTGATTTCATCAAGGTAATGTCTTTTTCACGCGCATCCAACAATACTTGCTTGAAATTCTGATGCGCATCACACTCAAAAGTCCCGATAAAACGAGTCCCCATCTGTACCCCGCGCGCACCAAGAGCCATCATTTCATCGATGTCATTTTTATCCCAAATACCGCCCGCAGCGATGACAGGAATACCCCCCCACAATGCAGCCTCTTCAACAACCGGTTTAACTAAGTTTTCAAGTTGGTATTCGTCCATAGCACACTGCTCGTACGTAAACCCTTGATGCCCGCCACTTTTAGGACCCTCTAAGACAACGGCATCGGGTAAACGATTGTAACGCTTTTGCCATCGTTTGCAAATAATAGAAAGTGCTTTTGGTGAAGAGACGATCGGCACCAGCGCAACATCCGGAAAATCTGCCGTAAATTCAGGCATATTGGTCGGCAACCCAGCCCCTGTAATAATAATATCTGCACCCGCCTCACACGCATCACGGACAACTCTGCCGTAATCGTTGATCGCGTACAAAATATTACATGCCAAGGGGGCATCGCCGCAAATTTTACGTGCATTCTCAAAAATAGCGACAAGCCCTTTTTTGGAATAAAAATTTTCTGCTTCCAACGGTCGATTGGCAACCAACTTGTCTGAATACGCTTTGTTCCCATAATTTCCGGTTCCAACAGAGCTGATAACCCCGAGGCCGCCCTCTTTTGAAACTGTTCCCGCTAGCTGATCCCAGCTGATACCAACGCCCATTCCCCCCTGAACGACGGGGACAGGAATCGTGTATTTACCGATTTGAAGTGGCGCAAAGCTCATTAGGATACCTTTATTCTGGCAAATTTCCGTTTACCTATTTGCAAGACGTACTCGCCTGCTTGTAATTGTAACTGATCATCGCTGAGTTTATTTTGATCGATTTTAACAGAGCCTTGCTTAATCTCCCGACGCGCTTGGGAGGTTGATGGACTTAACCGTGCGTCTACTAAGAGTTTCGCGATCCAAATTGGTCCTTCAAAACGGTACTCTTCCATTTCTGTAGGGATTTCGCTTTGGGCATGTACTCGCTGGAATTCATCCGAAGCTTCTTGCGCTTTCTCTTGAGAGTGAAAGCGCGCTGTGATCTCGATTGCCAACGCCTCTTTTACTTTCTTCGGATGCAGCGTTCCCTCTTCTACTCCTGTGCGCAGACTTGCAATTTCGACCAACGTTTTACTGCTTAACAGCTCATAATAACGCCACATCAACGTATCACTGATGCTGAGAATTTTACCGTACATATCGTTTGGCTCATCGGCAACCGCGATGTAGTTACCCAAACTCTTGGACATCTTTTGCACCCCGTCAAGACCCTCAAGAATCGGCATCATCAATACGGCTTGTTCTTTACCCACTTCATACGAACGCTGCAAATGACGCCCCATCAGGAGATTGAACTTTTGATCCGTTCCGCCGATCTCAACGTCGCTTTTCAGATGAACACTGTCGTACCCTTGAAGCAATGGATATAAAAATTCGCTGATAGAGATTGAAATATTACTTTTATACCGTTTCTCAAAATCATCCCGCTCTAACATCCGCGCAACATTAAACGTGGTCGTAAGCTCCAGCATTCCTGCCGCACCCAGCGCGTTAATCCATTGGGAGTTAAACACCACCGTTGTTCTTTCAGGATCAAGAATTTTAAATACTTGATCTTTGTAGCTCTGTGCATTTTGCGCAATCTGTGCTGGAAGCAGTTTTTTACGGGTTTCGCTTTTACCGGTCGGATCCCCGATTTGTGCTGTGAAATCGCCGATCAAAAACTGTATGGTTGCCCCGTACTTTTGAAACGTTGCCAACTTGTGCAACAACACCGTATGCCCTAGATGAAGGTCAGGTGCCGTAGGGTCAAATCCCGCTTTTACGGTGTAATTGGTCCCTTTTTCAAAATAAGCTTTAACCAATGCCTCTATGCGGGCATCGTCAATAATCTCAGCCGTTCCGCGCTTAATCTCTTGTAATGCTTCATTTATTTTTTCATTCATTTTCTATCCTTGGCTTCGGTACGCATCATCGGTCCGAAAAAATTGTATGATTTTTCCCTTTTTTTCCAATTTTGATTTTAGGCGATTTAAGTCATTTTCCAATGTCTGAAATTCCATCTCGCAATACTGCGTGTGTTCTGATTTTTCTTTTCCAAGCTCAATGCTGTTAATATCCGCCCCCATTTTTGCCATATAGGTCAAGAGTTCCGCAAGAGAACCTTGGGCATTTTGCATGCTGATAATGAGGTGATACCGATTAAAGTGCTGCTGTATCCATCGTACAAATACCATAGGGTCGTGTTTTTCGATCATCACAGCAGCATGTTTACACATTTTATGATGAATATGGGCTTTGTTTTCTACCATGAAGCCCACAATCTCGTCTCCGGATTTAGGGTGACAGCAATAATCAAATACGGCATCTGAAACGCTCTGATTTGAGCTGACTTCTATCGATGAATACACGGAAGATTTAAGCCCAAAACGCTTTCGGCTCCAAAAGGTTCCAAAACGACTGGTCTCGCGCAACCCTTCTTCGATACGATGAATGACCTCTTTTAGAAAATCAAATTCCCTTGGGATACGGTAGCACTGTTCCTCTAAGCCCTCATCGCGCAAAATTTCGACTATCTTCTCAGGACTAAGACGAAAAATAAAACTGAGAATATTGATACCGCTTTGTACGTCTACGGTTCGTATGCGCTGATTGCAGTTTGCCCGTATGCTTGCTTTTGCACGGGATGTTTTCACGGCATCAATCCAACTGCATCGCGTAATCTTTTTTTGTGTGGTTGACGTCACAATACGGACGATGTCTCCATTGTGCAGTTCGGTGAGTAAGCTCGCTTTTTCTTTGTTCACCAAACATCCATCTGCCCCGTCTCCCACTGCCGTATGCACGGCATAGGCAAAATCAAGCGCAACCGCACCACGAGGCAATGTAAAGGCTTTTCCTTTTGGGGAAAACACGCTGATGTCTTCGCTGTACAGATCATTTTTAATCAACTCATAAAATGCTTCTACCGACTCATTTTGATACTGTAAATTGTGCAACCAATCCAAACTGATGGCATTGTTCCCGCCGCTCTTATATTTCCAATGTGCGGCAACGCCAAGTTCTGCCGTTGCGTGCATCTCATACGTACGGATTTGTATCTCAAAAATAGCGCTCTCATCAAACACCGTTGTGTGGATGGTTTGATAACCGTTTTCTTTGGGAATGGCAATATAATCCTTGAAACGGGCATTGAGCGGCTTATAGTGCAAGTGGACCATGCCCAAAACACGATAACAGTCAATCGGTTTTTTGACCAATATACGCACCGCCAAGAGGTCAAGAATCTCATCAATGCCTATCCCTTTTCGCTGCATTTTGAGATAAATGGAGTAGTCATGCTTGACACGGCTGAGAATTTCAAAATCGTCATTGCACAACCCCTCTGAGAGCATAATTTGAGAGAGCTTGTCGCAAAATTCATTCAAACGGCCCTGAATTGAGCGATAGTTTTCTTGTAAATACCGAGAAATGGAGGCTTGATCTTCTTTAAAGAGGTATTTGAAACTCAAATCTTCAAGAAGGTTTTTCAAAAAGGAGATCCCTAGACGGTGGGCAATAGGAGCGTAAACGACCAATGTTTCTTCGGCGATTCGATGCTGTTTTGCCTCTGAGAGTGCGTCAAGGGTAAGCATATTGTGCAAACGATCACACAATTTTACGACCAAAACACGCACATCTTCAATCGATGCCAATAACATTTTTCTAAAAGTGAGTGCAGAAACGACCAGCTTCTGGTCTGAATGAGAGGGAATGAGTTCCGCGTCACGAATCATATCGATCTTCGTAAGGCCTTCAACGAGATGAGCGACATCATTGCCATAATCGGCCTGAATTGCCTCTATACTCGTTTGGGTGTCTTCGACGACGTCGTGCAGCAATGCGGCGATCACCATGGCCTCATCACCGGTGAGTTCTGCAACAAGAGAAGCTACTAAAACCGGATGGACCACATACGACTCACCGCTCTTACGCAGCTGCCCCTCATGCGCCGTACTGGCGAGGAGATACGCGCGCTCAACCGCACCGGAATCTATAAACGTACGCAAATGCGCTATTGCACGCCCCACATCATTAATCTGCTTGATTTTTTCAATATCGATTTGATTCAACGACGTAGCTTTATCGAAGAATTATGCGTTGTCTATGAAACCTTTGATAGTGACATGCCCCTCGGCAATCTCCATCAAAGCGACATCAGCAGCTTTCATTTTTTTCAAATCAACACTCAATTTTGTTGATGCACCGTTTTGAAGTTGCTCTGAACGTTTAGCGACGGCAATTGCCAACTGATAACGATCGATGTTCGCGGTTTCCAGCGCTTTTGCGGTTAGTTTTTCGAGTCTCATGGATTTTCCTTTTTTGGTATGATTATTGAACGATAGAGCAATTGTCAAAATTACCCTTGATAATGCTTAACAAATTACCCGGCGTGAACATATTACACACGATAATCGGGAGCTTATTCTCTTTTGCAAGGGCAATAGAGGTGTCATCCATTACTTTAATATGATCCTGCAATGCCTCATCGTACCCAAGGGTCGGAAGTTTGATCGCATCAGAGAACTTATTGGGATCTTTATCATACACGCCATCCACTTTGGTCGCTTTGATAATCACCTGGGCTTCGATTTCTACGGCACGTAATGTCGCCGCTGTATCGGTTGTGAAGAAAGGGTTCCCCGTCCCTGCTGCAAATACAACCACGCGACCGCGCTCTAAATGACGTACCGCGCGACGCACAATAAACGCTTCCGCAATTTGCTCCATTTTAATGGCGCTTTGAACACGAACGAGCATCCCCTCATGTTCGCATGCTTCTTGAAGCGCAATCGAGTTAATAACCGTCCCAAGCATTCCCATGTAATCACCCGCTGTACGACTAATAACGCCATCCGCAGCTGCGGTAACTCCACGAATAATGTTTCCCGCACCAATAACAATCCCTACTTCGATGCCCGCATCGGTGAGAGTTTTGATTTCAGTGGCAATGAATTTGAGGATTTTTGTATCGATTCCATAACCGTTTTCGCCCGCCAATGCTTCGCCGGAGAACTTCACTAATACACGTTTATAACCCATACAACCCCCTCATGATATTGGAGACATTGTACTTTATTGTCGCTTTAAGGTTGCTTTGATTACACTTGATCCCTTATAATTTTTGCCAAAGGAACGGTGTGAAATTCTTCTCTTCTCTACATGACTGGATCTATCCAACCATAGTTCCCAATGTGCCGCATTACGGTCGAAGCGTCCATTCGCTCCCCAATCCTGATGAGCATGAACTTTTTGAAAAAGCATCGGACGCTTTTATCCGCGGGGATCGTCTCAAAGGGTATGCTCTTTTTCTCTCTTCTTTGACGCACATAGGCAATACCAAACATCTCACCTATACGGTTTATGAGGATAAAATCACCTTTGAACTTTTACAAGGATATGCCGTTATTCGAGGAATTGTTACCGAGGATTCCCTCAAGGCTACGGCGCTAATTGCCTCCGTTTCACAACTTCATGTCTCCCTAAAAAGACGCTTTTTGGAGCGAAATTTTCAACTAACCTATGCCAGATTTTGCGATAAAGAAGGTATTTTAACGCTCAAACTGCATCTCGACAATGCCTCGATAACTCCCCATAAAATCTTTTTTCCGCTTCGGGAAATTGCATTGAACGCCGATTTTGAAAAAGAGATGATAGCGGGTGAATTTGCCGATATACCCTTGCTTGAAGAGGATAATATACACTATCTCAAGACTGAAGAGTACGCCCGTCTGCACGGCTGGATGCTTGCGTGGATCGATCAAACCAAAAAAAGCCTGCAGGGGCTTTTATCCAACGACAATACCGGCATGGTCTCTTTTAGCTATCTTTCCTTACTGCTGCAAATTGATTATTTACTCATCCCACGTAAAAAAATGGCCAAAGATATCGCAGAAAAAGTCGGCGGTTATTTTACGGATGATGAAAAATTAACGGAAGATAAAAATGCCGATTTACAAAACTTTTTATCCGAATTGGAGGCCATGAATGTTGAGCATTTTTCGACGCAAATTTATCGAGGAGAGTATACCTTTTCACCTTTTGACCAAGCAATGCATGAGGACATTGTTTCCTTTATCGATGAATCCCTTGCTAAAGTAAAATGGTACAAAAGCAACCATTCCAGTTATGTCATAGGGGCGATTTATCGATATGCCGCTTTGTACATTTTATACAACTATGGGCTCCACCCGACACTGCGAACACTCATGCACTTGCACGTACAGGTGTACGCTTCGGACTTTTTTGCCGATGCGGGAGAACTCCGGCTGTACACTCCCTCTACGGGCGAGTTTGACAAAGGACGTATTCACGAGTGTATCCAATCGGCTATCATCCCCTATCAAAATCGCTATAAAAGACTCAAAAACTTCAGCGATCAGCTCAACTATACCGATTTGGACGGCTTTAGCCAAAGTTTTTATCAGCAAATCAAAAATTTAGATTTTTTGGAAGTGTAAAATGAGTTTAACGACCCAAAAAGTACTCGATCATGCGATGGAAAACATCATACAAATTTCCACTCCTTATGGCACAGGGAGCGGTTTTCTTCTAGGAGATTTAATCGTTACCAATTCTCACGTCGTTGGAGGGCTCAAAGAGGTCATTGTCAGTGCCAAACATTTACCGCGCTGTATCGGAACGGTTATCTACGATGACGCTTCCTATGATTTGGCATTTATCCGCCCACCCACCAAAATGACCACCAATCATCCTCTGCACCTCTGTATGTCCAGCGTTCAAGATGGGGACGTTGTTATCGCCATTGGTCATCCGTACGGTTTGAACTACTCCACCACCGAGGGGATCGTTTCCAAAGCATCCCGATTGCAAGGGGAGATTGAGTATATCCAGTTTGATGCCGCAATCAATCCCGGTAACAGCGGCGGACCCCTGCTCAATGAAAAAAGAGAAGTTGTCGGAGTCAATACCTTTATTATCCAAAACTCCAACAATCTGGGCTTTGCCCTCCCCTATACCTACCTCACTGAAATGATGGAAAAATTTCTCTCGTTAGAGCATACCGCAATCATCCGCTGCAACTCCTGTAAAAACATGATTCAAGAAGAGCTGATACTCAACGATTATTGCCCGCAATGCGGAGTCAAACTCGATGTGGCAAAACGCAGGCGCGAGGGGTACAAGCCAACAGGGGTAGTTGAACTCATGGAGAAAATTTTAGGTGCGCTGAAGCTTAACGTTCCTCTCTCCAGACGAAGCCAGCGTAATTGGAAATTTGATGTCGATACGGTCAAAATCGATATTAACTACTACGACAACGGCGTCATTATTTCGGATTGCGCACTGGGGCGTATCCCCCAAAATAACATTCAATCTCTCTATGATTTTTTGCTCAGTGAAAACGATAAATTTGAGCGATTGCAATTTTCAATCAACGAAAACACCATTTACCTCTCGTACGTCATCGTTGATTCCTCCTTGACCTACGAACTGGGATTAAAAGCGCTTGAGCGCCTCTTCCGCGAAGCGCCACTGTATTCTCAACAGCTTATGAAAACATTTGGAGTGCTGGAACCTAAGTATGATGAGTTTGATTAAGATAAAAAGCTTACTCGCCCATCAAAACCTCTGTAAATTTTTCACTAAAAATATTTTGAGATGCCCTGTTGTAAAAAGGCAATCCGGAAATTTTGAAATATTTCCCCTCCAATACTCCTCCATCAACCTCAGCACAAAGGGTAGCTTTATCCAAAGAAGCCAGAAATTCCTCTTTCCATCCATCGGTGAGCTTTAAATGCTCTCCCTTGGGTTCGATAAACACTTGATGTAAAATACCCTCTTTTTTTGAGCGTAAAAGGAGGATAAAATCAGGTTCAAATCGCTGTCCATTGCTGTCAAAACTGTAAATATGATACGCTTTTTCATTCCGTATTAGCCGTATATCGTCGTATTTTTGGCTTAAAGCATGCACTTGCGTATCAAAGAAAACGACAAAACTCATCTCCTCAAGCGTTCCGTAATTTTCATCATAAACATACCACTCAATTTGATCTAAATAAAGTGGCGGATTATGGCGTCTCATCCCTTCTGCATTCGGGTGAGGATTCACCTTGAGTGTTTTATCACCCAATCTCTCTTTGAGTGGAATCGGACAAAATTCACGTGAACCTTCAAAATCAAAACTATTTTTTAAAATCCCCTTTTTTGTCTCTTCGAGAAGATTCATCACCGCTTTGCGCTTTTCATATTCACTAATTTTTGGAAGCACACTATCACTATACACCGTCCATACTATCCCGCCGAGATAATCCATACTGGTTATAAATTGATGGATAGATCGAAGACGGGGAAAGTACCGATTGAGATTGGAAAAATAAAAAAAGTCGATTTTATTAATCGCACTTCGGATTGTAAAGGGGGAAATGTCCGATAGCTTTAATGTTGACGCGATAAGATTTTTTTCATCTTCACTAGGACGTTCATCAAATCCACTCGTGACAATCGCGCTATTGGAAAGTTTTAGTATCGGATTAGTATCACCAAAATTGCTAATATAATCCTTGATGCTGTTTAGGCGCGTTTTGTCTTTTTGCAATCGTTTATTTACCAAGATGTGGATGCGCGAACATTGCGTAATTGGAGAACAACAAAACCTTATTTGTACAAAATAGTTATGCAGGGGTTTGAAGTTGAAGAAGTAGTTAAAGAGGCAAAAGAGCATTACGAACGGTTAGAAAAAATAACAGCACAGTTAAAAACTAACTATTGATACTCTCGTCATTTCGTGCTCCGACACGAAATCTACAAACAATAAATGCATACTGTATCAAGTATGGTATAACAAAATGCGTATGATAGTTAGCTGAAAATGGTATCATCAAAAAAGAGCAAAATCTTCTTTTATCCCTATCAACGATTGTATCGTTACAAGAATTTTTTCCAGTTCGCTCAAAGTTTCGATGATGGTGTTGAGAATATTCATCGCATTTTCTTCGTTTTCTTCGTAATCGTGCGCGATTTCATTTCGAATTTCACGCAAAACAAACCACTCTTCCACATCAACAATATTGAGCTTTTCGAGTTGATGCAAAATATCCAAAAAAGGCTTATCGACATTTTCCCCCTGCGCCAACAAAAAAGCTTTAAACAGTTTTGCCCCGATTCCATCTTGAAGTTTTGAAAAACGATAAATCACCTGGTCTGCATAAGCGATATTCTGTACATTGTCGATAAGTTCTCTAAAATTTTCAATAGAAATGGGAAAAGAGTATTGTTTTGATAATTCTTCAAATGCGTTGCGTATACGGCGTAGATGAATAAAATTCTCATTCAATGTTTTGAGAAGTTTAGTATGATAAACTAAAGCTGAATCGCCCATTTTCGAGCCTCCTGTTCGATAAGTCTGCTCTCATCTTCGTTAAAAATTAAGTCTATTTTTTGCTCACCCAAATCACGCTTCACTTTGGATAAGAACTGAATTTTTCGTTTAAAAAGATCCGTTTTATCGTCCGTTTCGAGGTACAAATCAATATCACCGCCCCGTTTTTTATCATCTGTTCGTGATCCGAAAAGATAGAGATGAGCATCGGGGAAGAGTGTCTTGCAATGTTTGACAAGAGTCTGATGTTCATATTCACTCAGTCGCATTATGCCCATCTCCTTGATTTATCTAAAGCGATTATACATCACCCACACTCTTTGTTGATTAAAAGCCGCTCGATCCTTAATCCGCAATAGGAATCAATCCTGCAATCTCCTCTTTGCGAGGAAAATCCGCACCCATACTGATGATAAAGGAGGATGCTTCTTGCAGGGTAAGGGTTGTTTTTTTGATCAATGACTCATCTACGAGTACCGTATACCCGCTTGTCGGGTTAGGTGATGTTGGGATAAAAAGTACGCAGATATTTTTATGGCGATTGAGCAAATACGCAGGTACCCATAAGTTTTCTTTTGGATATTCTACCAAAACCACCTCTTTTTTTGTCCCTTCTTCTCCGCCTGAGAGCATCGACGCCAATTTTTTGGAAACTGAATACACGGATCGAATCGCAGGAATTTTTTCAAAGGCACGGTCAATAACGGCTACAAAAACAGAGCGGCCGTATTTCTCAATGGAATACCCCAAAACAGCGAACAATCCAACAACCGCTCCCATGAGGGCAATCGTAATTTCAAACGAGTTGGTGTAGTCGTGCAAAGAAAGATAGGCACTTACCCCTAAACCTTCGAGATAATTGACCACCGTTAGCACCATAATAAGAGGTAACAAGGAAAGCGCGCCGACAAAAATATAGCGTAGTAATAATTTAATTTTCATACTCATGATAATAAAAGCCTTTATTGGATGACAAATTGCAAAATTATAGGGTAAATTTTCCTACACTTTACTACAATAACATTTTTATAGGAGAAAGTATGAACCCATTTGCCGATTTTACCCTCAATTTAGAGACTTTTATCACCGATCTCGAAGCTTTGATAAAAAATAATCATAAAACGATTGAGGCTTTGTTAGCCATTGCTGACAAAACGTATGCCAATTTTATAAGACCGTTTGATTTTATGGAAGAAGAGATGGAGCTTTTATTTACCCCTCTTTCCCACATCAATGCGGTCAAGAATACTGAAGAAACCCAAAAAATCTACGCAGATGCGTTACCAATATTGACGGATTATTCAAACTTTATCGGACAAAATCTCGCGATTTATGACGCCTTCAAGCAGATCAAAACCAACGAATATGACACCCTGAACATCGAGCAGCAACGCATACTTGATCTCAATATCCTAAGCTTTGAGCTTTCGGGTGCCCATTTGGATGAGGCGAGCAAAGAAAGGCTCTCAGAGATTAACTTACGTAAAAGCACCCTCACCAATGATTTTTCCCAAAATGTACTCGATGCCACAAATGCCTATGAAAAAATAATTACCGATGAAGCGGATATTGCAGGAGTCCCTGTAGGTGATTTAGAGGATGCCCGTTTTGAAGAAGAGGGTATCACCAAATACCGCTTCACCCTCCAAATGCCCTCGTACATTGCCTACATGACCTACGGCCCCAATCGAGAAATCCGTGAAGAACTCTACAAAGCGTACACCACCCGTTCCCCGCAAAATGCCCAAATCATTGACGAACTGATGAAACTGCGTCAAGAGATGGCGCAACTGTTGGGCTACGAAAGCTACACCGAATATTCCCTCGCCTCTAAAATGGCACCCTCAACCCAAAGTGTTCTGAACTTTTTAAATGAACTCGTTGAGACCTCCCAATCTCAAGCAAAGCAAGAAATTTCACAATTGCGTGAAATTGCAAAAGGAATCGACTTGCAAAGCTATGATACCGCGTTTTACGGAGAAATCCTGAAAAAAGCACAATACGATATCGATGAAGAAGAGTACCGCCCCTACTTTGAGCAAAATAGCGTTATCAAAGGAATGTTTGAATTTTTAAACCAAATGTTCGGCATACGGTTTGAGCACGTGGACGCAGTGCTGTGGGATGAAAAAGCCAGTGCCTACGATGTCTATGACGATAACATACTGCGCGCCCGTATCTATTTTGATTTAGAGGCACGCAAAGGCAAGCGCGGCGGGGCATGGATGCACAATTTCCAATCCCACTGCGAAGATACCGCAGGATGCACCCACCTCTCCAGCGCTTTTGTGGTGTGTAATTTTCCTCCCTCTTCGGACACTTCACCTTCCCTGCTTCGTCATGACGATGTCGTCACCCTCTTTCACGAGATGGGGCATACACTGCATCACATCCTCAGTCGCGTTCGAGAGCATGGAGTCAGCGGTGTCAATGGTGTCGAATGGGATGCGGTGGAATTTCCCTCCCAATTTTTAGAGAACTTCGCCTACGAACCAAAAGTGCTGAAACTGTTTGCAAAGCATCATGAAACCCATGAAGTTTTGAGTGACGACATGATCGCCAAACTGATCCGTGCCAAAAATTTCCAAAGCGCCCTATTTATGCTGCGTCAACTCGAATTTTCCCTCTTTGATCTAACACTTCATTCAAAGCTCTATCAAGGCGAAGAGATTCAGACTCTCTTAAATACCATCCGAGAAAAAACGGCCCTGATTAAGCCCCCTGCGTACAATAAATTCCAAAATGGTTTTTCCCATATCTTCAGCGGCGGGTACAGTGCGGGATACTACAGCTATAAATGGGCGGAAGTGCTCAGTGCCGATGCCTATTATGCAATAGTAGATGAAGGGATTTTTGGCTCACAACTCGCACAAAATTACAAAGAGATAGTTTTGGCAAAAGGGGGCTCTCAGAGCATGCAAGAATTGTTTACCCAGATGATGGGGCGTGAATGTGAAACCAAACATCTTCTGCGCCTAAACGGTATCAATGGATGAGATTTCTTTTGGCACTTCTCGCCATATTCGCACTGCTTGGAGGAACTGAAGTGAAAATAGCTACGTATAATGTCGAAAATTTGTTTGACATGAACGACGATGGCAATGAGTACGAAGAGTACATCCCCAACACACCATGGGGATGGAACGATGCCATGTATCGTACCAAGTTGCGCAATACCGCCAAAGTCATCCATGATATCGGTGCGGATGTCATCGGGCTTCAAGAGATTGAATCCGAAACCGCCCTCAAAGACCTCAAAGCGCAAATCAACCGACAAGGGCTGTATTATCCCTACTACGCCTTTGCACGCGCCAAAAACACCACCGTAGCCGTTGCATTGCTAAGCCGTTATCCCATCGCAAGCGCCCTTAGCCGTTCAGTAGGCGCCCACAGATCGTATCGGGATATTTTAGAAGTCAATCTCAACATCAATGGAAAAAATCTGCGGGTGTTCGTCAACCACTGGAAATCCAAAAGCGGCCCTGAGAGCATGCGCATACAAAGCGCCAAAGTACTCAAAAAACGGCTGGAAGAGATAGGCGGGGATGAACCCTATGTCCTCATGGGGGACTTCAATTCCCACTACGAAGAGTATCGTACCTTTGTGCGCAGTCGAAAACACAATGATACCGAGGGGATTACGGGAATTAACCATATCCTCAAAACCATCGACAACAGCCAAAACCCTATCACCTACACCTCACTCAAATCCAATGATAACTCTCTCTATAATCTATGGTACGAGCTTCCCGAAGATCAACGATGGAGTCACCAGTTTAAACAGTACAAAGAGGGACTGGACAATATCCTTATTTCCCCTACCCTTGCCGATGGGAAAGGAGTTGAATACGTTCGTGGAAGCTTTGGGCGTTTTGACGCTCCGTACCTGTTCCACAAAGAAAAACCCTATCGCTGGCAACAGTCTCGAAAATATCCCAAACATCACCTTGGCGAGGGGTATTCCGATCACTTGGCCATTTTTGCGAAATTTATCATTCAGTAGGGATGCACCACTCAATAGGAGTAATACCCTGCCCAGTCAGATACGTATTTGTTTTGCTAAACGGCTTTGAACCAAAAAAGCCTCGATAAGAAGATAGCGGAGAGGGGTGAGGTGCTTTAAGAATCAAGTGCTTTTGTTCATCAATCAACACCGCTTTTTTCTGTGCGGGTGCGCCCCAAAGGATGAAAACAATGTCCTTGCGCTCATAGCTTAGTGTTCGAATCACTTGGTCCGTAAATCGTTCCCAGCCTCTCTCTTTGTGCGAAAACGGTTCGCCCTCACGTACGCTTAGAAGGGCATTGAGCAACAATACTCCCTGCGCAGCCCAATGACTTAAATTTCCGCTTTTTGGATAAGAACACCCGATGTCATCGACCAGCTCTTTGAAAATGTTTTGAAGCGAGGGAGGGAGCCTAACCCCTTTCGCAACCGAAAAGGAGAGCCCATGCGCCTGACCCGCACCGTGATAGGGATCTTGTCCTAATATGACCACTTTGACTGCATCAAAAGGGGTGAAATTAAAAGCATTAAAAATATCGTTACCACGGGGAAAAATAGTGTAGCATTTTTTTTCTTCAATTAAAAAAGATTTGAGTTCACCCATATAAGGATGATTAAACTCATGCTCAAGCGCCCGCTTCCAGCTCTCATGAATAACAGGATTAACGGAAGGGCTCATTACTTCTTAAACAAATCGTCTTCAAAAATGACCATGTCATACACACTGCGCGTTGCTACCAACGATTTTGCCAAAGGAACCCCAGAACTGTTGCGAACGCGTTCAAGTTCAGCACGCATGTCCATAAGCTCTTGCTCCATCATTTCCATCTTCGTTTTAAGACGCATAACGACATCAACACCTGCAAGATTAACCCCTAACTCTCTTGTGAGACGCAAAATCGTTTTTATTTTTTCAATATCACGCTGTGAATACAAACGGATTCTCCCATCGGAGCGCGAAGGCGCGATCAAGTTTTCACGCTCATATTGACGAAGCGTCTGAGGATGTATTTCGAGGATTTTAGCCACAATGCTGATCATATAGACCGGTTCATCAAAATGGTGCATGCTTTACTCTCCTTGCGGAAGGGTTTTTTTCATTTGCTCTACCAACTGGGCATCAATACGCTCAACGCTTGGCAATACAATATTGGCTTTGAGATACAAATCACCTCTGGCTCCCGATCGTCGATTCACAACACCCATCTCTTTGAGTCGGAAACGCTGGCCGTTTTTAGTGTTTTCCGGAACCTTGAGCGTTACTTCTTTTTCCAACGTTTGAACGCTTACTTTTCCGCCAAAAAGCGCCGCATAAAGAGGCACATTAAAAGTTTTTACCAATGTGTCTCCCTCGCGCTCGTATTCAGGATTAGGAGAGATATCAATGCGCAAATACAAGTCCCCAACTTGAGAACCTTGGCGCTTTCCTTTAGCACGTACGCGAAGCTTTTCGCCGCTTTTGATCCCCGCGGGAATTTTGATGTCAAAACTCTCACCGCTTAGATTGATCGTATGCTTTCCACCCAACACAGCGACGCTGAAGGGAACCGTAACGTTGGCATCAATATCAAGATTCACAGGTCCGCCGAAACCGCCTCCGAAACCGCCAAAGCCGCCACCAAAACCGCCACCTCCGAAACCACCGCCGCCTTGAGAAAACATATTGCGTAAAATCTCATCCAAATCGACATTCCCGCCTTGCGCGCGTGAGAAATCATGGAAATTTTGTCCGCCGAACATCGAGTCCCCATACTGATCGTACTTGGCACGTTTGTCTTTGTCGCTGAGTACTTCATACGCCGCATTGATCTCTTTGAATTTCTCTTCGGCTTTTGGGTCTTTGTTAACGTCAGGATGGTATTGACGTGCGAGTTTTCGATACGCTTTTTTGATCTCTGCTTCACTTGCGCCTGCGGCAATTTCGAGCGTGGTATACAAACTTTTTGACATAATTAAATCCTATTAAAATGACTATTACTTCTTTTAGCCGAAAGTATAACATAAAAGTTGAGTCAAAATCAATCAAGGTTTAAAAAGAAAGTTCGCAAAGACGGGGGAAAAGCGGGTTTAATGTTGCGCCAAGGAGGCGCAGGTCTATTAATGCAAAAAGTGACGAACACCTGTAAGATACAATGCAATTCCATACTCGTTTGCAGCAGCAATGACTTCTTCATCACGTACCGAACCGCCCGGCTGAATAACGGTTTTAACACCCGCACCCGCAGCCGCATCGATCGAATCGCGAAATGGGAAGAATGCTTCAGAAGCAAGAGCCGAACCACTTACATCCAGACCCATCTCTTCTGCTTTTTTAAGGGCACAGCGTGCCGCATCCACACGGGATGTCATCCCCATACCCACAGCTACCATGGCAGCATCTTTTACGTAAACGACACAGTTTGACTTGGTCAATGAGGCTACTTTGTAGGCTATTTCCGCATCTTTGAGTTCAGAGGCACTCGCCGTATGCGTTGTCACCAATTTCGCATTCTTGACCTCATCGGAACCGACGCGATCCGCGTCTTGAAACACAAACCCGCCATCAATATGCTTGAAATCAACGACATCGTTGCTTAAAACAATACGATCACTGCCGTATTCAAACAATTTGAGACGTTTTTTCGGCTCAAACACGGCACGCGCTTCGTCATCGATACGCCCAGCAATAATCACTTCCAAAAACATCTCATTCATTTTCATCGCCAGCTCTTTGGTGACAACACCATTGATGGCAACGACTCCTCCGAACGCTGAAATCGGGTCACATTTAAGCGCTTCGACGTACGCGTCCATCAAATTGTCACGAATCGCGAAACCGCAGGGGTTGCCATGTTTAGCAATACAAATCGCATTTTCATCCCCAAATGCCGCCGCGATTTTTACCGCACCGCTAATATCCGTAAGATTATTGAAGCTCGCTTCCCCTTTGAGGGTTTTGAAGTTCTTGCTAAAAAACGTGTCAAACTCGTACAAGCCGCCCTTTTGGTGAGGGTTTTCGCCGTAACGGGTATCCATCACTTTGTTTCCGACGATAAACTGCTTCTCGCCCATGCCGTTATTAAAACGCTTATTCATGTAATTGGCGATCATAGAATCGTATGCCGCAGTGTGTTCATACGCTTTGATCATCAACGAGCGGCGAAATTCTATGGTGTCTTCCCCCTTTTGGACTGCGTTCAACAAAACAGAATAGTCGCTTGGATCGGTAACGATATGAACATCCGTAAAGTTTTTTGCCGCAGAACGCACCATAGCAGGTCCGCCGATGTCAATGTTTTCAATAATCTCTTCAAAATCATCCGTACGTTCAATGGTTGCCTTAAACGGATAAAGATTGACACATACCAAATCGATCTCTACAATTCCATATTCCATAGCTGTATTCACATGAGCATCCAAATCACGACGGAACAAGATACCGCCATGAATGTAGGGGTTCAACGTTTTAACCCGCCCGTCAAACATCTCAGGGAATCCTGTCACGTCATCGATTTCGATAGCGTCTACTCCTGCCTCGCGAAGCATTTTAAATGTTCCGCCCGTAGAGACGATCTCATAGTCCAATCCGATCAGGGATTTGGCAAATTCTACAATGTTACTTTTGTCGCTGACACTGAGCAATGCACGTTTCATGGCGTTCCTTTGAGTGGGTTTGTATCCCGTTAATTAATGGTGGAATTATAGCCAAGCGTGGTTTAGGGGAATGTAAATTACAGAGATATCTAACCGTTTAAAACCTGCTCAAAAATCGCTTTCGCCGTTTTCCAACGATCGGACTTGGCATTCATCATCACGATCAAGCAATCCCGCCCGTCTTTTTTCGCACGGGCAATCAAGCAAGCTCCCGCTTTGTTCGTAAACCCTGTTTTAACCCCTACGGCATAGGCGTAGCGATTGAGCAGGCGGTTGTGCGTGTATGCCGTAAACTGCTTGAGCTTTCCTTTGTTGATCGCGTAATAGGTGTGCGTGTTGAGCTTGCTGATCGCATTAAAAGTTGCGCTAGTAATGGCGTATTCGGTCATTTTTAAGAGATCATTGGGTGTGGAATAATGATCTTTTCCATCGTATCCGCAGGGATTGCTAAAATGGGTATTTCGCATTCCCAATTGCTTGGCTCGAATGTTCATCATTTTCACAAAATTTTCTTCATCACCCCCCACGGCAATCGCAATCGCTTTT
>JAUPLR010000056.1 GCA_030836825.1 Campylobacterota bacterium | reverse complement strand
GGTACAGCCCCTCTAGCGCCGTATTTTCATCCGGATAAATACGGGTAATCACTCGAATACGCGCCACATCCTTATCCATCGGGATGCTCAGAGTATCCTCTGTAAGTGTGTACATACTCTCATCGTACAGCGTATCGTTCACCCACAACAGCTCCAGATCCTGCATCTCTCCATTGAGCCGTATTGCTTTGGCGTGCGGATTTTGACGCTTGATCTCCATGACGTTATCCACACGCGTAGAGCTGTTTTCGATGATAAACTCCAGCTGACACGTCGTAACGGTATAGTCACTAGAGCAGTAATCCTTAAAATAAATGGCCTCAGGGACGCTCATGGATAAACCTTATTTAATCTTTTTGTAATAATAACGAAAAAACAAGGAGTTCTTCCCTCGTAATTCACTCCTTTATTTTTTCGACTTGGTAGGTATAAATTTCTGGATGGTAAAGTAATGGATTGCTTCCTAAGCCTGCTTTCATCCCCAAATGGGCAAAAAAACTTTCAAAATCATGGAGCTCCTCCCAAACTTGCGGTAAAAAGGTGGCTTGATTATTGCCATATCTTAAAATTATCCCGTCTTTATCAATGCGAATTTTGGATTTTAAGTCCTCTGTATCGGTATATTCAAGCAAAAGCGGTTCACTTAAAAGCGACACTTCAATCGACACCTTGTGAAATTCTGCAAGTGTCAGCGGTGAAAAACGCGGGTCATGAAAAGCGGCTGATTGGGCATTGGATATCAAATCATCGATAAGCGGTCGATGCGCAATCAGTGAACCGATACAACCGCGCAATTGTCCGTGCAGTGTTAGCGTTACAAAAGTCGCTTTGTGCGTTCCCAGTGTAGGATATTGCTTCAAATAACCAGATTTATTAACAGCAGGTCCCTCAAATTTAGAATCGATGGCTTCTCGTGCAATTTGGAGATAGGGTAATGGTGTCATAGTAAACTTCCTTAGAGGAGAGAGTATTTGATGTATAATAATACACTTTGCATAGCATTGTGTTGATTAACCCATGCAGGAGAAACCGATGAACTGTCGAACCATGAGTGTAGCGGGGAGCTTTTATCCCGCAAAAGCCAATGAAATCAATGAGATGATTGATCATTATAATACGATTTTACAATCCCATCCCGATGTGCTAGAATCTTTTGATGCTCTGCATGGAGAGGCTGTTATCGTCCCACATGCCGGATGGGTTTACTCCGGCTTTACGGCAAACATCGCCTTTCGCATACTCGCAAAATCCAAACCCAAAACGATTGTGGTCATCGGCCCCTCCCATCGTGTCGGCTTTGAGGGAGTCAGCATTGCCGATAACCAAGACTATCAAACACCTTTGGGTGATTTGGGCATAAACGCCAATTTGGTAAAAGATCTAAAACACCGTTTTTCACTCCCCTATTTCCCTCAGGCACATCAAGAACACAGTACTGAAGTGCAAATGCCGTTTATCAAACACTATCTCCCTGATGCACAGATCATCGAACTGGTCTATGCGTATGCCGAACCATCGCTCCTCGAGCCGATCATCACGTACGCTTTGACCCTCTCGGATACCGCTGTCGTTATCAGTACGGATTTGAGCCATTATTATACGCTTGATGAAGCGCAACAACGCGATTCAATATGTTTGGATGCGATTGAGCATGAAGATACGGATACACTGAACAAAGGGTGTGAGGCATGCGGGATGACGGGCGTCAAAGCGATGCTGCATGTTGCTAAACAAAAAGGTCTGGAAAGCACCCTTTTAGATTATCGCACCAGTGCCGATGCCAGCGGTGATACTTCTCGCGTTGTCGGCTATGTGAGTGCGTTGTTTCATTAATGGCATAGTTAATAAAAAGGGGTATTCATGTCACATTTAGCATGGCTTTCACACGAACTTGAAGATGGCAGAATCGCATGTGAAGCATGCCATCAAAGCTGCAAACTCAACGAGGGTGAATACGGACTCTGCGGTATTCGAAAAGTAGAAAAGGGTGCGTTGCTTTTACTGACTTATGGGCTTGCAGCTGCTGTCAATGTCGATCCTGTGGAAAAAAAACCGATGTTTCATTTTTTGCCGGGATCGCAAGTATTCTCCTTTGGAACGGTGGGATGCAATTTTTCGTGTAAATTTTGCCAAAACGCCGACATATCCCAATACCCAAAAGAACATCATCATACGATAACAGGGCAACCGCTTTCACCGCAAAAGGCGGTTGAATTGGCGCTGGAATATGGATGCCAAAGTATTGCGTATACTTACAATGAACCCGTTGTTTTTTTTGAATACACCTACGATACGGCAAAACTTGCCCATGAAGCAGGATTAAAAAACATCTATGTCACCAGCGGCTATGAAACGCACAAAGCCATCGACACCATAACCCCTTATTTGGACGGCATGAATATTGATATAAAGGGATTTAGCCAATCCTTTTACAAAGATATCTGCGGCGGATCGCTAAAGCCGGTACTGGATACGGTCGAATACGCCCATAAAAAAGGGATATGGATAGAGACAACCACTCTGCTGATTCCGGGATACAACGATACGGATGAAGAAATACGTGCTATCGCGCAGTTTCAAGCCGATCTTGACCCAAATATGCCGTGGCATATCAGTGCCTTTCATCCGATGTACAAAATGCAAAATGTTCCGCGAACACCGCATGAGACACTTCGTCGTGCCTACGATATAGGAAAAGATGTCGGATTGAACTATGTTTATGTCGGCAATATTGATGATGAAGCGAGAGAATCGACGTATTGTCCTAGGTGCCAAGCATTAGTGATTG
>JAUPLR010000005.1 GCA_030836825.1 Campylobacterota bacterium | reverse complement strand
TTTTAGTGAAATTTATCAGCCTGTCGATACGCATGAAGCATCCTCCCAAAGCGATCGCTGTGTCCAATGCGGTGATCCCTTTTGTTTGAACAAATGTCCGTTGCACAATTATATTCCACAATGGCTAAAAGCCGTTGCAGAGAAAGATTTGAGCTTTGCCTTTAACCTTTCCAACGAACCCTCTCCGTTTCCTGAGGTCATGGGACGTGTTTGTCCGCATGATCGTCTTTGTGAAGGAGATTGTACGTTAAACGATGGACATGGAGCGATAACCATTGGTTCCATTGAAACTTTCATTAACGAAGAGGGCTTCAAGCATGGAATGAAGCCGTATTTCCCTGGAATTACTACGAATAAAAAAGTGGCGATTATCGGTTCAGGACCTGCTGGACTCTCGTGCGCAACTTATTTATTACGTTCAGGGATTGCGGTAACCATGTATGAGCGCAGTGACCATGCCGGCGGATTATTGACTTATGGTATTCCTAACTTTAAACTGGATAAAAAAATCGTAGATCGCCGGGTAAGTCTCCTTGTGGAAGCAGGATTAACGTTGGTTCTCAATTGTGAAGTAGGCAAAGATATCGAATTTGATGAAATTGCTGATTCCCATGATGCACTTTTCCTAGGTCTTGGGGCAACAAAAGCAAAAATCGCAAATATTGCTGGTGACCATGCCTCTAATGTCTACGTTTCTATGGAATATTTGACGGCGATACAGCGCAAAAATTTTGGCTTGAGTTATGATAAAAAGTTTGATTTTAAGGATTTGGATGTAGTTGTCATTGGCGGCGGTGACACGGCAATGGACTGTGTCCGTACGGCAAAACGTGAAGGAGCTAAAAATATTACGTGTCTGTATCGTCGTGATGCGCATAACATGCCAGGATCTCAAAAAGAATACAAAAATGCGGTCGAAGAGGGAATAGATTTTTCGTTTCATGCCTCTCCAAAAGAAGTCATTGTGAACGAGAATGGAAAAGCTGTCTCCGTTCATATGGCAAAGACGGTGCTTGGTTCAAGAGACGCAAGCGGACGACAAAAGATGGAAGAAGTAAAAGGGGGTGATTTTAACGTCAATGCTGATGTTGTCATCATGGCGCTTGGTTTTGATCCTGAAGTACCTGCATTTTTGGCAGAAAATGGCGTCGCTGTAAACGCATGGGGCGGTATTATAATTGATGAAAAATTTCAAACGACGACCCCCGGTATTTATGCGGGGGGCGATTGCTATCGCGGTGCTGATTTGGTTGTTACTGCAGCGTATGATGGACGTGAAGCTGCACGTGCGATGGTTAAATCATTATTAGGCTAATGAACCCATTCATACAAGCGGTTATTGAGTCCTGCCGTGAGGTGCGGGATTTAATAACAAATCCTTCTGATCTTTCTCTTTTTGAGTCTTTTAACAGAGGGTGTGGCGGGGATGTAAGCAGTGGATTTGACTTGCAAGCAGAAGCCGTTTTCTTTAAACATTTATCTTCATTTGGCTCCATTTACTCCGAAGAAAGTGGATGGATGTCTCCCCAATCATCTTGTAATATTATTTTAGATCCCATTGACGGTAGTGATAACTTTTCCTCCTTTTTCCCTTATTATGGTGTTTCTGTTGCATTGGAAGAGGATGCAATAACATCACAAGCCGTTGTGTGTAATCTGGCAAATGGCGAGATTTTTGTGCGTACAAAAGAAGAATATTATCGCGCGCATTTGGACACGCCGCATCAAAAAATCCGTATTCAAAGCAATACGAAGGCAAAAATAGGTCTTTTTGAAAAAGGACCTGAGCATCCTGCTTTAGGCGAAAAGCTGATGCATAACAAGTTAAAATATCGTTCACCGGGAGCATTGGCCCTCTCGCTAGCCTATGCCCCTTATGTTAAATATGTGTTATTTTTGGGTACAATGCGATCGTTTGATATCCAAGCAGGCTTATATTTGAGCCAACATCTTTATGGGTTTCAAGATGAGAGATACATTCTCTTGAGCTCGGACAAAGAAGTGTTTGAACGGATACGTTTGATAGTTGAAAAGGAGTATTTTTGAGTCTATTTAACCTGTTCGGTGACTCCGAAAAAAAGAAACAGCCTGCCAAAAGTGAAGCCCCTTCTCACTGGGTAAAATGTACTTCTTGCCAGTCGTTAATGTACTACAAAGAGATGGAAAAGCAAAACCATGTTTGTCCAAAATGCGGTTTTCATCTGCGTATCGGTGTTCAAGAACGTCTTGCCATTATTGCCGATGAAGGAAGTTTTGTAGAATTTGACGCTTCTTTAAAGCCGGTTGATCCTTTGGCCTTCGTGGATAAGAAAAGCTATGCCGCACGTATTGATGAGGGTTATGCAAAAAATGGGCGCTATTCGTCGGTTGTAAGCGGAGAGTGTACCATTAATTCCGTTCCCGCTCAGCTGGTTGTTTTTGATTTTAACTTTATGGGCGGATCTCTGGGTTCCGTAGAGGGTGAAAAAATTGTTCGTGCTATCAATCGTGCCATGGAAAAACGCAACGGTTTGATCATTGTAAGCGCGAGCGGCGGCGCCCGTATGCAAGAGAGTACTTTTTCATTGATGCAAATGTCGAAAACCTCTGCTGCTCTTGCGCGTTTAGCGCAAGCAAAGCTCCCGTATATTTCGTTGCTTACCGACCCTACGATGGGCGGTGTTAGCGCATCCTTTGCAACCTTGGGCGATATTATCATCGCAGAACCGGGTGCGCTGGTCGGGTTTGCGGGTCAACGTGTTATCAAGCAAACGATTGGTTCGGACTTGCCGGATGGTTTTCAGCGTGCTGAGTTTTTACTCGAAAAAGGGTCTATTGATATGATCGTAGAGCGTAATGAACTCAAAGATACGTTGAGTGATCTACTAAGACTTCTTCTCCCTTAATGCGACTGTATGCTCTATGTGATCGTGACGTTTTACGTTCACGAGATATCAGCTTCGAGACGTTCATACAAAAAGTAAAATCATTGAACGGTGAAATTGTTCAATACCGCAATAAGCACGATGATATTGCTACGATTAAAAACGATTTAATCGCATTGCGCCAATTATGGGATGGTTTTTTGATTATTAATGACCATTATGAGCTGGTACCATATTGTGACGGTGTTCATATTGGGCAAGAGGACCTCTACTCTATTGACAGCGATCCTTCTCGTGCGCTTCAAATACTTAAATTGGCCATTGGTAACGATAAAATAGTCGGTCTTTCAACGCATAATACCGAGGAAATAGCAATCGCCAATACTCTTGATCTTAATTACATTGGCTTGGGTGCGTACAGAGCGACATCGACCAAAAAAGAGGCGGGCGTTTTGGGTGACGCCTTGGATGCATTGGCTAAACGCTCAACGCATCCTGTTGCTGCAATCGGCGGTATTAAGACGGATGATATTTTTGAATACGTTACGTATCATGTTATTGGTAGTGGACTCTTGTGAATATTACCGTTATTTCTATAGCAAAAAAAGAGCGTTCTTTGTATGACCCTCTTTATCAAGAACAGATAAAAATGATCTCCCGTTTTGCGAAGCTTGAAGATACAGAATTGTTTCCAAAAGAGATTGCAAAAGCGCATCTATCTGGGGCAGAAGCATCAAAAACCGCTTATTCTAAGTTATTAGAGCCAATGCTGGGCAAAACATATTCAATTGCGTTACATCCCGATGGAAAAAAATGTGACAGCTTGGCGTTTAGTAAGCTCCTGTGTGATAAAATCGCGATACAATTTTTCATAGGTGGAGCATTCGGCTTTCAGGAGTCGTTTGTTGCACAGTGTGACAGTGTTATAAGTCTTTCTGAATTGACAATGAGTCATAAGATCGCCAAGGCAGTTTTGCTAGAACAGATTTATCGATCTTTCACGTTATTGAATAATCACCCATATCACAAATAAGGAACCCTATGAGAGAAAGTGAGCTGCATTATTTTGAAGAGATTTTATTGACCCGCAAAGCTCAGATTACCAAAAATTTGAATGGTGTAGAGCAGGAAATGCTACAGCTTCGTGAGTGTGAACTTAATGATGAAGGTGATTATGCATCCGCAAGTAATGAAAATCTAGTAGAAAGTGCAATTGGCGCACAGCAGCTTCAAGAGCTAACCGAGATCGAAGCCTCTTTGGCTAAAATAAAAACCAAGCAGTACGGCATCTGTGATATGTGTGAAGACGAAATCGGCTTTCAGCGTCTTAAAGTAAAAGCGCATGCAAAATACTGCATCGTGTGTCGACCTATAGCTGAGAAAAATAAAGAATAAAGGGGAATTAATGCAACTAAAACGTTATACTATCGGATCATTGATTTTAATGATTTTAGACGGTTTTTCCGTTTACAGTATCACTCCTGAGTCGGTATCTTTTGATCTGATAGGCATTCATTTCCCCAACCTCCCTATCGCAGTTTGGGTGGTTGTTCCTTTGGCTGCTTTGTATCTTGCAAGTGTTTTGCATATGGCAGTGTACGTGTTGGTTGGAAACTTTAAGTTACGTCGTTTAAATCGTGATGCTGAAAAAATGGTGGATGCAATGCGGGATTCATTATTGGGTGTAGCAGAGCGTAATTATGTGTTTAAAAGCGATGCTTATAAACTTATGGGTAAAGTCATTGACAACGCATTAATCCTCCCGTACGAAACATTAAGTGATGTTGGGAATGAAAAGATTGATGAAGCATTAACCTTATTAGCGGACGTAAAAGCCAACAAAAAAGTAGAAATTAAAAAGTTTCATTTAGCCAATACAACCTCGTTGATGATACAAAATAATTTGAATCGTTATGAGCGCGGAGAATTAACGGCGGATGAAATTTTGTCTCGTCATGAATCTTATGGGGATATTGTTTGTCAAAAAGCATATGAGTCGTTTGTTAAAACGGCATCTGTTGGGTCTGTTCTGAAATATAAAAATCTTTTTACGAAGACGTCACTATTTACTTTTCTAAGCCGTCTCAACAGCAATGATAACGGCATAGACATGAGCAATGAAGAGGTGGTCGGTATTATCAAAAATCTTAAAATGAATACGAATGATTTTATTGATTTGTCGATAGTGTTGGCTAAAAATATGATCCCGGAGCAGCGTATACGTCTATTTGAAACCATAAGTGAACAAAATGATGATGCCATGGAAGCTTATGTCTACACGCTGTATGACTTACAAATGATTGATACAGCCAACGAATTGCTTAACAACACCTCTCACGATGAATATCAGATTTTCAAGGCGTATAGGGATCTTAAGCGCGCAAATAAACATTATGATATCGCTATCTTTTTTCGACGATACTGCAATTAATACACCTTTATGACAAAGGAACCCCTTTGTTGTTTAGCTTCTTTGATAGGTAAATACGTATGACAAACAAACTTTCTTTTGACACCCCCTTGTATGTATTAGCCCCATTGGCGGGATATACGGATCTTCCCTTTCGAAATGTGGTAAAGAAATTTGGTGCTGATTTGACCGTTAGTGAAATGCTCAGTTCTAATGCATTGGTGCATGGCTCGATCAAAACCTATAAAATGTTAGAGCGTAGTCCAAATGAAGACCCTTACTCCGTTCAAATCGCCGGTGCCGAGGAAGACATTGTTCGCCGTGCGGTAAAGATTTTGAATGAACAGGAGGGTATCGATATCATCGATCTTAACTGTGGCTGTCCCGTACCTAAAATTGTCTGTCATGGATCGGGAAGTTCATTGCTCAAAGATTTGCCGCGTATGGCAAAAATTATTGAAACGATCAAAAAAACATCGAACAAGTCAACCCTGAGTGTCAAGATACGGCTTGGATTTGAAGAGAAAAATCATATTGAAATTGCTAAGCTTGTGGAAGAGTGTGGAGCTGATTTCATAGCAGTACACGGACGGACACGTGCCGGTAAGTTTAAAGCAGCGGTGGATTATGACGCGATTGCCGAAATAAAAGCAGCGATTCGTATCCCGGTCATTGCGAATGGGGATATTGACTCCTATGAAAAAGCACAATGGGTTTTAAAACATACCAAATCCGATGGAGTGATGATAGGAAGAGGAGCGGTTGGGGCTCCATGGATTTTTCACCAGTTAAAAACAGGAAACAGTGAAGTTGATCCTATGCTTAAGCACGCGATTATTATGGAGCACGTTAAGGGAATGATCTCTTTTTATGGCGACAGAGGCGTTGTGATGTTTCGTAAGCATGTTCATACGTATTCAAAAGGGTATGAGGGAGCCTCTGCTTTGCGTGATGCCGTGAATCGTATTGACGATCCCCTGCATTTTATGGAAGTTGTTGATCGGTTCTTTCGTGAAAATCGCCAGATTTATGAAGGTTTTAAAGCTTCGTCGATAAGCTGTAATTGCTAAAGGAAGTATTAATACCCACCTGAAGCCTTTTCTTTGTAGGAGTCAAACGATTCATCTTGTGTCGTTCCCAGCTGAAAAAACCCATCCAGTTCTTGGTGTTTAGATTTGAGCATGGTCTCAAATTCATTTTGAGAGATGGGAATATTGTCCTGAAATTTATCCAATAAAAGAGTATTGTTGCCCAGAAGAACCAGATAGCTTTGCGTTCCAAAATCAAGCATGGCAACGGAATGGGATGAATCGAGAGTTTTTTGAAACCGTATATGGACCCCGCCTCCTTCGAGGGAACTGGCGAGCGAGGTATTGGACGGTAAAACAGGGCTATTTTTTTTGTCTGAGTTAAAAAACCATGGAGTTTTCGGTTCTTCGCGCATACGGATTGTTTTTTTGGCTATTCCCTGTTTGAGCCAAAACAGTATGCCGATCCCTATAACTAAAATACCAATAACAACGTAGTAGCTTTGTTCAAATTCATTCCCTTCTTTTGTTGGAAGAGCAGACGTTTCGTCACTGTTTTCTCTTTCTGTATCCCCTGCTAACGGCGAAGCGGCAGGAGGATTAAATCGTAAACGCAATCCGTACGAATCGGATGTTTTAGAAGCTTGCAATACAACATTCGCAGGCACACTGGCTACGATTTGTATTTGATCAGCACTGGAAGTAATCGAGAGTTTTTGAAGAAAATTAGAAGTAATTATTTTGCTAACAGGCGTATCGATGGTGGCGGCTTCGAGTTTAATGACGATGACATCCCCTTGTCGGTTTTGACGCAACACACCCTCATAGGGGGTATCAAAAGTGAGCATAACATCGACACGGTCATGGCGATCATGCACATTGTAGCTCAGGATCTTGGATCCGAAAAGGAAGGCAG
>JAUPLR010000055.1 GCA_030836825.1 Campylobacterota bacterium | reverse complement strand
ATCAAATGGTTGATGAGATGGGAGCTAAAACGGTAGCGGAACATTTCATCTTCATCCTCATGTATCCCCTCCTCGTATACTTTTTGTACAATAGTTTGGATGAGTTCGCTTTTTTTCAAGGTTTCAAAACGAATGAGTCCAGAGGCTACGCCATCGTCAATGTCATGGCTGATGTAGGCGATTTCATCAGCACGATCTACGATCATTGCTTCGATGCTTGGGTGAGTATCAAGGGAAAATGCCTCACGTATAGCAGTACTCAAAAACGGTTTGTTATAAGGAGGGGAGTGCTTAAGCATCCCCTCCAGTGTGGCATACGTGAGATTAAGCCCCAAAAACGCTTTATAACGTTGTTCTAACAGGGTGACAACACGAAAACTTTGAAGATTGTGCTCAAATCCATTGCCGAACCCCTCTTTTCGCAAAGCTTCATCCAGCGCGTCACCGCCAATATGCCCAAAGGGTGTATGCCCTAAATCATGCGCGAGAGCTATGGACTCAGCAAGAGATTCTTGGAGACCCAGATGGGAGCTGATCGAGCGGGCAATTTGGCTGACTTCGATACTGTGCGTGAGTCGGGTGCGAAAAAAATCACCCTGAGAGTTTAAAAAAACTTGCGTTTTGTATTCAAGACGCCGAAAACTTCCGGAGTGGATGATCCGATCACGATCACGCGCATAAGGTGAGCGAAAATCATCGCTGATAGCAAAAAAACGTTCTTCGGCACGCATAAAAACCTACTCTCATTCCAATATGATATTGCCTTATTATACTATGTGCACGAAGCAAATGGGGAAGGATGAGCAAAAAAAGAAAAAAAATCAGTAATTTTGATGTACTATTAGAAAATGTAAATGATACCCTGAGCGAAGGAGTGAGCCTATGAGTCATTATGCGGATCGATATGACCGTTCGCTAAACAGCGGTAAGCCTACACCGGTGACGTACGATGGAGTGCAGGAGTATCAAGAAAAAAACAAAAAAATTCGCCGAGAAAAACAAGATTTCTTACAGCGTGAATTTGATTATCGGGACTATATTTTTGCACCTGAGGGATATGAGGGTGCCATGCTCTTCCTCTACATTATGACCATTCCTTATTTGGTAGCTTTGTCCTTTTTGTTCGTTTTCATTGCTAAATCGAGTTATCAGCTTTTCTTAGAGTTTAATTTGGCTTCATTTTTAGTTATTTGGGCGATAGGATATGAGATATGTGCGGTGCTGGCGATCATCCTCTTTTTTTACTCGTGGTTTAACAGTGATGGTTCAGACGAAACTCCTACAAACAGGACAAAAGGTAACAGAGGCATTACTCCTCGATTTAGGAATTAAGCTTCAATACATTACAATACCGCTTCACTTTATGGACAGCTGGCCGAGTGGTCGAAGGCGCACGCCTGGAACGCGTGTAAAGGGCAACCTTTCTAGGGTTCGAATCCCTAGCTGTCCGCCATAGACAATTCCCTCAAATAAGCACTTCCAAGACATTAAATCCTCTTTAAATTATAAAAGCACCACAGCAATTTTTTTTATTCTTTGCAAAAAAGTGTATAATGGGCACAATTACGTAGCTTTTGTGGACGAAAAAAAGATTTGAGTGGATTATTGAAAACCGTGATGGAGGGATTGATAAGTGTCTAAATTTACTCCCGTTACCAAAGCTTCCACCAGCATCAAAGAAGATTTGCGTTTTGCCGCAAGCGATAGAAAGTTGCCCGCAGAACAGGTTGATTTTGATTTGCTTTCGTATGAAACGTATTACAAAAAAGGCGAAGATCAAGAGTGGCACGTTATGGGCGGGGAGAACATACTCACCCAAATCACCCAAGAAGAACTCTATTCCAGCGATTTCTTGCTCAGCCAAGAATATCAAATCACCCTGCGTTCTTTTGTTCCGCACCCTTATTTGGATTTGCGTTTTTCTGTTGCGATGAGCAAGAGCAAAGGACTTGTGAGTGCAATTATTGATCCATCGTCGATCATTCCTCTCAAAAAAGGGGTCAAAGACTGGATCAAAGAAGCGATTAACAAAAAAATGCTTCGCCTTGGATTTATGATAGGGATGGCGGATGAAGAATTGGAGGTCCGCATTAATCGACTCTTGATAACACTCCAGAGGAGCGGTCCGCTCAAAGCGCCTTACGATCTCATAATCGCGAAATTCTTCCCTGCCATTGCGCCCGTTGACGATGCGATTATTTTGCATTATAAAAAGGAAAATAAGAGCAAGAGCCTTATCGAGGGGGTTGAGGTCGGGGGTTTGATCCTTGAGTATATTTTTCCAAAACAGGGGCGCAACGGACGAGGGTTGGATGGAGCCCCAATAATTGTCTCTGAACCCACCGTCAAATACGCGGGAGTCATCAAGGTTGATGATGCAACGATCCGAAGTGAGCAAGACGATAAAAGTACACGTTATTATGCAAGGGTATCGGGTTTTCTCAAGCGGGAACAAGGGGTATTTTTGGTTGCCAATGAGCTTCATTTGGAATCCGTCAGTATGAAAAAAACGGGTTCGATAGAAGCGGGGATTGACAAAGATATTTTTCTCTCGGTTGACCAAAAAACATTCAACGAAGATGCTGTGGGAATGGGCGTCCATATTGATGTTCAAAAAGTGGATATTGGCGGAATTGTCGGAGAGAACACAAAAATAAGAGCAGAAGAGCTTAGTATTGCGGCGCAAACGCATCGGAAATCAGACATGGATGTTTCGGAAGTGGCGACCATACAGCTCCACCGAGGAAATCTCAAAGCCAAAGAGGCAAACATAGACATACTTGAAGGGGGGCGCATCGAAGCGGATATTGTCCATATCAATAAAATGCTGGGCGGAGACGTGATCGCGCGAAAAGTCTATGTGGATGTGCTTTATTCACACGCCAGAATTACCGCCTTGGAATCCATTGAGATCAACAGCATTGAGGGAGAAGGCGGGATTCTTAGCATTGATCCCCTTTCGGTGGGCGCGTATCATGAAAAAATAGCAGAGACGCAAAACAGCATAAAAGAGCGTGAGACAGAACTTTTCGGGAGAAGTCATGAACTCAGAGATCGTCAGAATGTTTTTAAAAATAAAAATGCGCGCATCAAACAGTTCCAAAAACGTGTTATGGACGCAAAGCAACGCGGTCTTGAACCTATGAAAGCGGATGTTGTTCGGCTAAAACAGTATCAAGCGCAAGCGTATGAGCTCAATGAAGCAGCCTCAAAGATCAGAGAGGATGAAGGCTATCTGGAGGCGCTTCGCAGTAAGCTTGACAAGCTTTATGCGGCAGATTTGCATGGAGAAGTTATTTGTCACGGAAGTTACAACGGGCTGAATCGCGTTGTCTTTATGGATCCGAAAACACGGCAGGAATATGCGGTCCTCCCTGTGGGTAAAATAAAGCGCATCGGCCTTGAACTGCAGGGAGAGAAAAAAAAGATCCTAATAGAACATTAAAAAGCAGTGCAGGTTGAGAAAATAGAAGAAATTTAACGTTTTTTGTATTATACTGCTTCACTATATTTAATAGATAAGGTTTACTCATGCTTAACCGACT
>JAUPLR010000054.1 GCA_030836825.1 Campylobacterota bacterium | reverse complement strand
TATCTCTAAAATGTGTGTCGTGAGGTACGAGGTATCTTGCGCCGCACACGCCTTGAACCACTCCAATGGTTCATTCATCGGCTCATCGGAGAGATCAAAGGTCCCGTAGTGAATGGGAATGAGTGTTTGCGCACCCAAGTCATGTGCCGCCCTCAGGGCTTGGGGCGGATTGAGATGATTATGGCTCATAATCCATTGGGGCTTATAGGCACCGATGGGTAAAAAAGCCTCGTCTATTTCAAATCGATCCCCGATGGTTTTGAAATGATCCCCCATAGCGCTGTCCCCGCTGTGATAGAGGGTGTGCTCTTCATTTTGGATTACGTATCCTCCCCACAGTGCTTTGTTGGTATCAAAAAGGGTTCGCTTGCTCCAGTGTTTTGCGGGAACAAGCGTGATAAACAATCCTCCGACCATCAGAGATTCCCACCACTCCATTTCAAAGCACTGCTCTCTGTCGATAAGCCGTTTCAGATAACGCCAAAACCCTGCGGGAGCCACGATGATGAGATCGGGATTTTGAGCCAACAAGTACTGTATCGTGGCTTTGTCATAATGGTCGTAGTGCGCATGGGTGATGAGTACAATATCGGCTTTTAGCTGCTCTTGCGGCAGGGGTAATGGGGTTAATCTGGAGTGCATAGGGATGTTGCCGAAAACAGGGTCTATCGCGACCGTCGTTTCGCCCAATCGTAACCAAAGCGTTGCATGCCCAATCCACATAGCGTATTCTCCGTGGGGCAGCTGCGTATGAGTCACAATAGGTAGGGCTTGTGCCGGATTTTTTTTGGGTGAAAGCCATCTGCCAAGCTGCCAGCGGACGATTTTAAAGAAAGGAACTGGCGGAGAAGTTAACTCTTTTGTCATAAAAATCCACTTGTAATAAAAATAGTATAAAATTTTGAAAAGTTGTATAATGAACGCTGTAGTATAACTAAGTATTTATGTTAGTTAGGAAGTAGCACAATGAAAACGGTAGTCTGAGATGGAGAACTTCCCCCTTATCTTCATTGGAGCATCCACTGGCGGGCCCAGTAGGATCCATACGATTGTATCCTCGTTAAGCCATGATTTTAGAGGCGCAATCATCATCGCGCAACACATGGGTGCGGAGTTCATCTCAAGTTTTATCAAACAGCTGCAAAAAATCACCTCTTTGAATATTGAGGAGATCAAAAGGGGTGTTGCGGTTGCGCTTGGTACGATTTATGTGTGTGAAGTTACCTCGCGTCTCGTTATCAAAGAGGGGCGCCTCTGGCTGGAACCTGCACTGGGGGTCGAGCATTTTTACAGTCCGGAAGTCAACACCCTTTTTCATTCAGCGTCTCTTATTGATCGATCCATTGAACGTATCGGGATTATTTTAACCGGCATTGGGGATGATGGGGCTCTTGGTGCTTTGGCTTTATCACAGTCGGGAGCTCAGTGTTATTTTGAGAGCGAAGAGAGTGCCACGGTTTTTGGAATGCCGCGCTGCGCCAAAGAGCTGGTACCATCAGGAGAGGTAATCTCTATGGACGATATTGTCAAAGTAATTCAGCATGTTGGGGCAGCGTAATACCGTTCTACGCATCTTTCTCCTCCTTCATCGATGTTTAAAGCGATACCCAATACAATCTTACGGAAATGCTTGTGGCATTTTAATTTTTTATGAAAAGGAGTTACGTGATGAAGTATCCGATCCTATACGGTTGGTTCCTATTACCCCTATTGGGCATCCAATCCATTCAAGCTGCGCCCACCATTCGCTCGGGAGTATGGGAATATACAACCGCGATCAAAACCCAAAGCGGTCAAATGGAAAAAGCGATGGCGCAAATGCAACAACAGTTGGCTTCACTTCCGCCGGAACAACGCAAAATGATGGAAAAAACGATGGCAGCTCAAGGGATGTCCCAAAGCTCTAAAGGAAATACCGTCCGAGTTTGCATTACAAAAGAAAATGCCAAACAAGGTTTAATCCCCGCATCGGATGGGCAATGCACGCAAAAAGTTCTTCGCCGTAGCGGTAATACCGTTTGGTTTAACTTTAGCTGCAAGGGAGATTCTTCGAGCACAGGAGAAGGGGAATATACCATTATCGGTGATAATGCCTATAAGGGGAAAATGACCGTACGAACAACCGCTCAAGGGCATACCGAAGTGATTCAAATGAACCACACAGGAAAATGGATTTCGGATGATTGTAAAACAATTAAATTAAAACATTGATTTTGGCTTGTCCGCTATGATCTGATTGAATATTGAAGAGGTTGTTTGTGTGTAGATGGCGGGCCACCAAGGATTTGAACCTTGGGAGGTTTAACCCTCGCCGGTTTTCAAGACCGGTGCAATCGACCACTCTGCCAGTGACCCGCATAAAAATGAGCATATTTTACAATCTGGAGGTGGCACCCGGATTCGAACCGGGGGTCAAGGTTTTGCAAACCAGCGCCTTACCACTTGGCCATGCCACCACCCATGTAATGGTGCCCGGAGCCGGACTTGAACCGGCACAGTGTTACCACCGAGGGATTTTAAGTCCCTTGCGTCTACCGATTTCGCCATCCGGGCAACGATAACGAAAAAATACCTCAGCTAAGACATCGAAACTCGATATTTCAACTGAGGTATATGGAGCGGGAAACGAGGTTCGAACTCGCGACCCCGACCTTGGCAAGGTCGTGCTCTACCACTGAGCTATTCCCGCATATTTTTCGTGGAGTGGAAGTATAGCTAAAAAAATAGAGCGTGTAAAGGGCTGAAAATAAAAAAGTGGCTATAATAAGAAAATATTGAAATTATCAAGGAATTTTTATGCGAAGTGATACGATTAAAAAGGGGTTTGATAAAACTCCACACCGAAGCTTATTGCGGGCAACGGGGCTAAAAGACGAAGATTTTAACAAACCGTTTATCGGGGTTGCGAACTCGCACATCGATATTATCCCTGGGCACTTTTTTCTCCAAGAGTACGGTCGTATCGTCAAAGAGGCGATACGTGAAGCGGGCGGTGTGCCGTTTGAGTTTAATACGATCGGTGTGGATGATGGTATTGCAATGGGGCATGATGGGATGCTGTACTCGCTTCCGAGTCGAGAGCTTATCGCAGACAGTATCGAAACCGTGATGAATGCACACAAGCTTGACGGATTGATTTGTATCCCAAACTGTGACAAGATTGTCCCAGGGATGCTGATGGGTGCTTTGCGTGTCAATGTTCCGACGATTTTTGTTTCCGGTGGACCGATGAAGGCAGGGCATAAAAAAGATGGCACCTCGATTGATTTAGCCACGGCATTTGAGGCGGTAGGTCAACATGCCAACGGTAAAATGTCGGACGAAGAGCTGTATGAGATCGAGTGTGAAGCATGCCCAAGCGGTGGAAGCTGTTCAGGAATGTTTACGGCAAACTCGATGAATACGCTGTGTGAAGCGATGGGTGTGGCATTGCCGGGTAACGGTACCGTTTTGGCAATGACGCCGGAGCGTATCGCTATGGTCAAAGTCGCGGCAAAGCGTATTGTGGAGATGACGCTGGATAAAAACAGCGAAAAATGGAACATGCGCAATATCCTCAATGAAAAAGCAATCCATAATGCGTTTGTTATTGATATGGCGATGGGCGGTTCCTCCAATACGGTATTGCATCTGTTGAGTATTGCCAAAGAAGCAGAAGTGGATTTCGATATTACGCAGATCAATACCATTAGTCAGAAAGTAGCGCACATCGCGAAAATCTCTCCCTCGCTTTCAACGGTACACATGGACGATATTAATCGTGCAGGCGGCGTTAATGCGGTTATGAAAGAAGTTAGCCGTCGCGGCGGCGTATTGCACCTTGATGCGATGATGGTGACGGGTGAAACTTTGGAAGAGCGGATCAAAGACGCCGTTATCAAAGACACCGGTGTTATACACACGAATGAAAATGCCTTCTCTCCTGTGGGTGGATTGTCGATTCTGTTTGGAAATCTTGCAGAAGAGGGTGCTGTTGTCAAAACGGCGGGCATTACCCCTAATATGCGCCGGTTCAAGGGAACTGCGCTGTGTTTCAACTCACAGCAAGAAGCGATTGACGGAATAATGGGGCACAAGGTAAAAGCGGGAAATGTCGTCGTTATCCGTTATGAAGGTCCAAAAGGGGGTCCAGGGATGCAGGAGATGTTGGCGCCTACGGCACTTATTATGGGTATGGGCTTGGGTGAGAGTGTCGCGTTGATTACGGATGGTCGATTCAGCGGCGCTACGCGTGGTGCCTCTATTGGACACGTGAGTCCTGAAGCTGCCGAGGGTGG
>JAUPLR010000053.1 GCA_030836825.1 Campylobacterota bacterium | reverse complement strand
CCATACTGCATACGGATGAATCGCTCGATCGCAGCGGAGCGGTTAATGTAGAAAACCTTGTAGCAGAAATTGCTAATATCGTAACAACAAACAGCCTAAATTCTGACTCTGCCCCCGTTGTTATTGAAGAGCCTGTTGTTGTAGCGCCTCCCGTTGTTATTGAAGAGCCTGTTGTTGTAGCGCCTCCCGTTGTCATTGAAGAACCTGTTGTTGTAGCGCCTCCCGTTGTTGTTGAAGAACCTGTTGTTGTAGCTCCCCCTGTTGTTGTAGCTCCCCCTGTTGTTATTGAGCAGCCTGTCTTTATTGATCAACCCACCGGAGCCGGCGGCGACTTTATCCAATAATGCGTATTAGCTATCGAGTTGCCCACTTTTTATTGTTTATTCTAATCAGTGCAGGTGTCTCGTATGCCTATCTTTTTTTACCAACGACATACCAAGATTTGGATGATAAGCTTCGTGATTTTTTATTTATTGCTCGTGGTGTTGCGCCGGTAGGTGATGATATTGTCATTGTTGATATTGATGAAAAAAGCCTTTATGAAATCGGTCAGTGGCCGTGGGAACGTAATTTAGTAGCAAAAATGATTCAAAACCTATCCAACGCAGGCGCTGGAATTATCGGGCTTGATATCGTTTTTTCTGAAGAGGACAAAACTTCTCCTCATCGTTTTGCCAATCAGTTTAATAGTACACAAACCCTGGCTAACCATGATTTAACGCTGGCTAACACGATCAGGGATACGCCTACAATTTTAGGGTATATTTTCAATTTTGATAAAACGTTTAATTCCGATCGTTCAACTCTGCCCTCGATTCCGGCAATTTTTATTGAAAAAAACATGCCATATGGAAAGTATCTTTTAGAACCCAATGGAGTGTTAAGCAATCTGAAATCGATTCAAATCAGCGCTTATTCAAGCGGATTTATCAACAATGTTTCTGATGCGTCAGGATCAATTCGCAGTATTCCTCTCGTCATGCGTTACGATGGTAGTCTTTATCCCTCGCTTGCGTTTGAGATGTTTCGTATCGCTAGCGATGCCAAAAAAATTACGATTGATTATTCTCCCAATGGGATTTCTAGGATTCGTGCAGGGACCATTGAAATTCCTACTGATCGTAATGGGCGGATGTATCTCAATCACCGAGGTCCTGCAAAAACATTTAACTATCTTTGCGCAAGTGATATTGTCAATAATAAGTTTGATCCAAAATCAGTGGAGGGAAAATTTGTCTTGATCGGAACCTCTGCGTATGGGCTTATGGATCTACGTACGAATCCGTTTGACAATGTCATCCCTGGAATCGAAATTCATGCGACACTTATTGACAATCTTATCCATCAAGACATGCTTCTGCGTCCCGACTGGATCGAGATCGTTGAGTTGGCTATGATAGTCTCTTTGAGTGGAATTGTGGTGTTAGGTCTTTCTTTGCTTCCTCCAAGCCTGCTTTTTACTGGATTTGTTGCCTTATTTGGTGCTGTGGGATATTTGAACTATTACCTCTTATTTGAACACCACATCATTATCAATCTTTTCTTTATGGTACTGGTGCTTGTTATCTCTATCATCTCTGCTCTTGCGTTGAGTTATTTCTTTGAGAATAAACAAAAAAAACAAGTCAAGAAAAAATTTGCCCAAAAAGTTTCTCAGCAGGTTATGGATGATTTATTGAGTGATGAGGGTTATGACGCGCTCAAAGTCCATGAACTGGAAGTAACGATTTTCTTTTCCGACATCCGCTCATTTACGACAATATCAGAAAAACTAGGTTCTCCTGAACGCGTGGTTGCCTTTTTAAATGAATACATGACCGTAATGGCTGAACCGATCATCCAATCTCATGGGACAATTGACAAATTCATTGGCGATGCGATTATGGCCTATTGGAATGCCCCAAATAGGGTAGAAAACCATGCGGATATGGCAGTACAATCGGCATTGCAAGAACTCTCCTTGCGCGAACCCTTAAGCGAAAAGTTTTATGCACAATTTGGCATAACGCTCGATTTTGGGATAGGGTTAAATACAGGTATTGTAACAGTGGGAGATATCGGTTCACAGGGGCGTTCGGATTACACGGTTATTGGTGATTCGGTGAATCTTGCCTCTAGGCTGGAAGGGCTTTGCAAGTATTATCATGTACGTCTCATTATTTCCGAGTTTACATTTAAAGCACTCAAGTCTACTTATGTGGTGCGTGAGATTGATATTGTTAGGGTTAAGGGGAAAACAGAGCCTGTGCGTATTTACGAAGTGATGAGTGAGGGGATCGCTTCTGAAGCATTGCAAGCAGAACTTGAATCTTTTCATACGGCATTATCTCTTTATCGCAAGGCGATGTTTAAAGAAGCGCTTGAACGGTTGGAATCATTAGAAAATCAGTCGCCGCATCCCCTTTATTCGCTTTATAGTGAGCGATGCAGGAAATTACGCGATGCAGGGGTAGAAGAGTTTGATGGGGTTTATGAATTTCATGAAAAATAAACTTTATTGGATTTACTAAAAGGCAGTGAGACTTAACCCCTCACCCTTCCAAGCGTTAATTCCGCCCGTAACATTGAGAGGAGTAAAGCCGTTCTTAACCAAAATGCGTGAAGCGGCAACACTGCGTGTGCCACTGCGGCAATAGACGATGATTTTTTTGTCTTTTACGCGGGTGAGCTTTGAGAGGTTTTCACTTAAGTCTTGCACGGGGAGTAGAGTTGCTCCTGCTAAGTGTTCTTTTGCATATTCTTCGGCTGTTCGGACATCTACTAGGGTAATATTAGGGTTTTGTTGCAAAAGAGCATGCGCTTGTTTCGGGGAGATGGATTCAAAATCGGTGAATATCCAACCTTTGACATAGGCAAAATAGGCAGCTAATCCCGCGATTGCAAGAGAGTAGAAGAGATTGAGGATTTGTTTTTTGGTCATAGAGGTGCTCCTGAGTTTTGGGTTATAAAAGATTTTTGAAAAGAATTTGGAGGAAATGCGGCAAGTCCATAGTGCTTTTATGCGGGTATGTTGCACCTGCTGTGTTAAACGGGTTTGGCAACTTCATCGCTGTTTGTTTGTCTGCGGGTTTCATGGATGGAAAAAAGCGGATACCCGATATTTGCTCAAGTTCCATAATGCTAATCGTCTCATAATGCTCACCTGAGGCATTGTCAACAAGATACGCTGCCCCTTTTTGCGTTGCAGGGTTATAGATCGCTTTGTAGATTTTAGTTGGGATCAGCACTCTGTTTTTGAGACGTTGTGGGGTTGATCCGGTGAACAAAGGACCTGTAATCACGTACAATTCTCCTTTTTCTTTTGCCAAAGTGCGGGTTGAACTCTCGATGGCAGCCCAGATGCCGCGATTATTGTCCGAGTTTTGGGGAACCATGTTGGCGAGGGTAAAACACTCATGCTGGGCTAGTTTGGTAGGCATATCTGCGGAGGGTGCCATGTGACCGCGATCGTAACCGCTGCGTGTATAATCGCTTAGTCGTGCACGTTCATCACTTTCCAACTGTTCTTCTTCGTAAAAATCATTGCTTCGTTTTGTTTTTTTGCGCAGGGAATCACGAGTCAGATGTTCTGCCGCCCATAAAGGGGTGCGTGAAAGCCCTGAGTGCATCACGGCAAATGCGCTGTAGCAGAGCTCTTTGGTTTTTGGGAGCAGTTTTGTATTGAGAATATCGGGCGCTTCATCGTTGGTATACATACCAATGCATTGGGTGGATGAACCCAGCAATGTGCCTGAGACCAATAGTGAGATTAAAAGAGTAGCAAATGGTTTCATGAACGGCATTTTAGCGCAATATTCGTCTTATTCCTTAATCCATTTTTGGATAATATTTCGTCAATTTAGACTTGGCAGGAAATATCGTGAATCGACATCTTTTAATCCCACTTTTTTTGGCATCAAGTATGTACCTGTGCAATGCAAATGCTCAAGAGGTGATTATGCTTGAAAAAATTCAAGTAGAAGAGAATACGGGTACTTTGGAAGAACGCCGTGACCATTCTCTCGCCAAACGTATTATTAACGGTCAAGAACTCACCCAATACGGCGATCTTAATGCACTGGAAATTCTCAAGCGTACCCCAGGGGTGAGTATCCCTGCGGGAAAAGGGAAAAAGGGTTCGCCGGGTAAAGGGTATACGGTGGTTTTGATCGACGGGGATGAAGTATCGGCTGGTTCAAGACGTCGCGGTAATCCGTTGGAACAAATCACCTCGGATATGATTGAACGCATCGAAGTGATGACGAATGGTTCAGCAGAATACACCGCCGAATCTATGGGAGGAATTGTTAACATCGTTCTCAAAAAGCCAAAGGCGCAAGGGCTAACCACAGCGAAAATCACAGGAGGAACCTATGGCGGCGATGTACCTATGGCGAGTCTCTTTTTACAGCGTGAGGGCAAAAACGGAAATTTAGCGTATATTTTCAACGTCAATGCGGCGGACAACCAAGAGAAAGACACCTCCTCAACCTCAAAAGTAGGTGTTGATTATGAGGTACGAGACAATACGATACGCAATCAATCGTTGGGGATCGGTACAAAATTCATCTATTCGCCTACCTCTAAAGACAAATATACCTTTGATGGCTCTGTGACAAAAAACGAGAACAAGTCCCATACCGATACCAACAGTACGACGCGACTTTTGAGCAATTATGAGAAATCACGCTCTACAATGCTGTGGGCGGCGATCAAAGGAGAACATCATCTCTCCGGCACGGAATTGCTGGATTGGAAGCTGAAATTTCATGAAAACAGTGACAATGGGCATAGCGGTGCTGTGCAATCGCTTCCTACCGCAAATGTAAGTCTCCAAGAGGATAAAAGCTCTTTTCGTGTTTTGGGAACCGATGGGAGCTATTCACACGTTCGGGGGGATCATTTTATCAAAGCGGGCGCAGAATTAAAAGGATTGACGCAACGTGATGAGGTAGTGCGTGATGTCAATGGTACGGACGTGACGACTTCTGGGGATCAGGTTTCGCTGCACCAAACAAAAGGTGCTCTCTATGTACAAGATGAGATCAGCTTTGGGGAGTCTATGGTTATGACACCGGGGATTCGCTATGAGAGCGTTACGCGCGATTACGGTGCAACAAGTCATATCGATTACTTCGCACCCTCATTGCACATGCTTTGGCGTTTAAGTCCGCAGGACAATCTGCGAGCCAGTGTTGCTAAAACCGTGAAGCTTCCACGTTTGGATGAATTCTCCACGAGTTATGACAGTACCTTTGAACGCAATGACATACGCCACCCAGATACTACGGGAAATGCCAATCTAACTGAAGAAAAGGCGCTGAGTTATGAACTGCGTCTGGAACATTTTTTCGAGGACAAAGGGATTGCGAGTATTGGCAGTTTTTACCGCACTATCGAGGATAAGATTGAGAGAGTCACGCAGTTTGATACTGTCACCTCACGCTATGTGCAACGCCCATACAACGTAGGGCAGGGGTACTTGTGGGGGATTGAACTTGAAGTCAAAAAATCATTGATTTCTTATGTGGAGGGTTTTGGAACGTTTGCCAATG
>JAUPLR010000052.1 GCA_030836825.1 Campylobacterota bacterium | reverse complement strand
CGTTGGTATGTCGGATGACCAAATCAACCCACGGTAAAAAAATACTGATAATTGCGACGAGGGCTGAAACGAGAATGGCTTTGCCGCCTAGGTTGGTGTTGGACCATGAAAATGTCATAGAATATCCCTTGTGTTGTTTTACGGGTACAAGCATGAATCATGCCCAAAGGGTTAGAAATTAATACTATCGCCGTCGTTGAGAACGCGGCCTCCGTTGCGCAGGAGGCTCATCGTTTTTAGTTCATGGATAATTGTGGGAGCGAAGAGGGTTTTTAGGTGCATGGCATAGAGGGCAAAATCGGTGCGTTGACACTGCAACAGCTCACGTTCTAACAATGCCGGAGTGAGGTGTTTGCTGTCATGTGCGAGTTTGTCGAAGCTGGAAGGAAAAGATACCTCGGTGACGAGGGTATGGATGTGTGGATTTTTATTCAGCAGTTCCCATACTCTTGGGCACTTATAGGTATCGGCGGTGAAAAGTATCCCCGCATCGTTTTTTTCGATGAGATAGCCACAGCTGCCATCGGTGTGATTGGTTTTAAACGCAGTGAGGGTGACGTCATCAATCGGATATTTCTGATCCAGCTGGAGCTCGATAAGTTCGATGGTTTTTTCGGCGTGTCCTATGAGGTTGATCTCTTCAAAATTTGGCCAGATACGATGGTTGAAAATAAAGCGGCGCAAATCTTCCAATGTCTCTTTGAGGGCATAAATTTTAAGCGAAATTGATTTTTGGGTAACGAAGAGATCGGCGAGAAAAGGGATGTCGATAATGTGATCGAGATGCGAATGGGTTAAAAAAATATGTTCAATCGTGAAGATGTCCTCTCCAAAGGCATTGATGAGGTTGCCCGCATCAATGACGCAATGTTTGGAGACACGCAGGCATGTCGTTCCCTGATGGGGGGTTCGTGTTCCGCTGGTGCCTAAAAATTTGATATGGCTCATGATGTCTCGCTTGCAATTTTGTGATGATCTGTAGTATAGCGAATTAGAAATTTTAGCAATTAAAAAAGTAGCGAAAACAGTTTTTTCCGTCTTCATAGGTGACTTGGATCAGGATTTTGGAACGATTACAAATGGTAGAAACGATGTGTAATCCGATTCCATTGCCCTGTTTGCTGTGATCTTGGCGGGTATAGCGATCGAAAATGGCATGCGTATCAGAAATCGGGTCTCCATGGCTTTCAAAGAGCAAAATAATTTTTTCTGCATCTTGAGTTAGGGTGAGGGTAATGGGCTTGAAAGGCTGACCGTATTTTAGGGCATTGGAGAGGTTGTTGTCGATGAGGTATTCGAGTTCGGTTTGATTCATTTCCACGAAGACATCTTTGCAAACAGCAGTGATGATCTCAGTGTCTATGGAAGAAGCAACGGGAGCAAACAGATTGACCCTCTCTTGCAAAATCAAGCTGAGGTTGAGGTTGGAAATGGGCAGTTCTATCTCCTCGTTTTGGAGAGAAAAAGCGAGAGAATCGTACAAATGCTCCATAGAAACAATGGAAGAGAGAATGTTCAATCGTGCTTCTTTGTGCGTCTCATCGTCGAGCATGGCATGGGCTATTTTGATGACGCTTAGCGGTGTGCGCACTTGATGAATGGCATTAGCGGTAAAAATCTTAAACTGGGACAAGAGGCTTTGGTTGGCATGAACCTCGTTTTTGAGATCACTGAGAAGCCAGTTGTAGGTGTGTGCTATACGTGAAACCTCATCGCCCTTGGAGAGGATAGTGGTGTCTTGAAGGGGTGTTTTACGATGCATGTGAAATTGCAAGGTTGTGATAGGGGCAATAATACGGCGGTAAAAGAGCCAAGCAATGGACGTAAACAGTAATATTAGTCCCCCAAGGGCAAGAAACATCATGTTTTTAATAAACTGAACGTTTGCGTACCCGTGTGTTTCGTCGAATTCCATAACGAGCAAACAATAGCTCTGTTCGCTCTGCTGATAATACGTTTGAAAAGGAATCATGACCCTGTGAAAATAGCGGCCATTTTTGTACGTAGTGACCTCTTTTAAGGTATTGTTTTGAAAGAGTGTTTTCAAATAAGGATAGAGGGAGAGCTTCGGAAAGAGAAATAAACCCGAGGTAGTAGGGTCGATTTGCAGTAACAGTTTTTTAAACTCTGAAGAGACCTCTTCCTTTTGTCCCATAGTGTTTTTGTTCTTTCCTATAAAACGTTGAGACCAGATCTCTTGAACGCTCCATGGAGAATTGGTTGTCGTGAACACGGAGAACACAGCGGAACGGTGCAGGGTGGGTATCTCTTTTTTTAGATTTGTCATCGTGCTGGAAAATGATTTTTCACCATGCAACGATTGACCAATCTGGATAATATAGCGTCCATTTTTGGAGCGCTGTGTTGCGTAGCGTTTGAAATTCGCAGAGGAGGGTTCATAATAAGGTTTGCTCAAATCGATTTTTTTCGGATCTGCAAACTGTGTTTCAAAGAGAGCCGGAACGCTGGGGATAAAGTGAAAATCGAGTCCAAGATCGGCTGGAAATGTGGTTCGCTCTATTACCAGGTCCCGATTAATCAGATAGATTTCGTATTCAAGGTTTTTTGTTTGTAAGCGTTTTTTGAGCGGCTCAAGAGGCGCATTTGTCCCATGCTCATCAAAATAGCGCTGCGCCACTGCCATTTTTTCCAGAACATCGGGTTTGGCGACTTCAAATTCATAGGACATTTTGTCATAAAATTGCATGATTTTATAGCGTATGTCATAGCTTTTTTCGTGGGAAAGATGCGAGAGTTTGTCGTTTGCGGAGATTTTGATGTAATCATACAGCCAAAACGATCCCAGTGCAAAGACAATAAGACTAAGAGCCGCCAGAGTAAAAAAGAGGGCTTTGATACTGCGTTTCGGCATTAGCAATTCAATCTGTGTGCCAAAGATCGTGCGGATGAAAGGCTAAACAATACAATAGCCGCTGCCTGTATGATTTTGTATTGTGTTTTCGGGTAATTTTTTACGTAAACGCGCTACGAGCTGACGCAGATGAATCGCATCGCCGTTCATGCCCCAAATAGCACGTTCTAAAAGTTCCATGGAAACGGTACGCCCTTTATTTTCAACCAAAAAATGAAACAATTTTTTCTCTTTAGGGGTGAGTCCTATTTCTCGTGAATGGTACAAAAGACGCTGATCCTCTAGCGTGTATTCAAGCCCTTCGAGAATCGCGATAGAGTTTGTGACAGTCTGTGTCAAAGCCCGAATTTTGAGTTCCAACTCCCGAATATCAAAGGGTTTTTTCATGTAGTCATTGCACCCTTTTTCATACGCTTTGCTGATCATATCGATGTCGATGGTTGCGCTGATCATGATAATGGGTTTGGCAGGATAGAGCTTGCGTATTTCTTCGAGTACCGAAACCCCGTTAATATCAGGGACATCAATGTCTAAAATCATCAGGGCAAAATCATCTGCGATGGCATTAATCGCTTCTGCACCATTGTAAAAGGAACTGATTCGAAACCCTTTGCTCATAAGGTATTGGGCAATTGCTTTGTTCAATAGATAATCATCTTCAAGGAGAAAAATTTTCATACAAACTCTTTATTTGTGGGCATCGAGGGTAATTCTAGCATGAAATGGTCTAAAAGCATGCACAACTTTGAAAGTAAATATGCTATTCTTGCCATAACTTTTTAGACAAAGGGATGTAATGTCACTCAAGGTTGTCCTCTCTCATAAAACGCATTATGCTTTTGATAAGCCTGTCAGCCTTTCCCCTCATGTGATTCGCTTGCGTCCTGCTCCGCATAGCCGCACTCCCATAGAAGCATATTCGTTAAAAATCAAGCCGGATACGCATTTTATAAACTGGCAGCAAGACCCTTTTGGTAACTATTTGGCACGCATTGTTTTTCCTGAAAAAACGACCCAGCTTGAGATTGATGTGGAAATACTCGCAGAGCTGGTGAGCATCAACCCGTTTGATTTTTTCGTCGAGGATTATGCGACAGATTTCCCGTTTAAATACAAAAAAGAGCTCAAAAAAGAGCTTTCGCCATATCTCAAAGTAACGTCAAAAGGGAAACGCCTCAAAGAATTTGTCAAAGAAATTGATATTGAGACGCCGCGCAGTATCAATGATTTTTTGGTAGAGCTCAATCTTAAACTTAACCACTATCTCAACTACACCGTGCGTCTTGAGCCGGGCGTGCAGACGTGCGAAGTGACGCTGGAAAAACGATTGGGTTCATGTCGTGATTTTGCATGGTTGTTTGTCCAAGTATTTCGTCATCTTGGGCTTGCGGCACGTTTTGTCTCGGGGTATCTCGTACAGCTCAAAGCCGATGTTAAATCCCTCGATGGTCCAAGCGGTCCTGAAGAAGATTTTACTGATTTGCACGCATGGACAGAGATCTATATTCCGGGTGCGGGATGGATAGGGCTAGATTCCACAAGCGGATTGTTCGCGGGCGAGGGGCATATCCCTCTGGCGTGCACTCCCAACCCTGAGAGTGCTGCCCCTGTTGAGGGCGGTATGGACAAGTGTGAGGTAGAGTTTGAATTTTCCAACACCGTCACGCGTGTGTTCGAATCACCACGCGTGACAAAACCGTATCGCGTAGAGCAATGGGAAGCGATTAAGCAACTGGGATTTGAGGTAGACAAAGAGCTTATTGCCAACGACGTACGTATGAGTATGGGGGGAGAGCCGACCTTTGTGTCGATCGACGATCAAGAATCCCCTCAATGGAATACCGATGCGGATGGTCCGCACAAGCGGGAATTGGCCAATGTCCTGTCCAGGCGGTTGCTCAATACGTTTGGGTATGGTGGGATGTTGCATCACGCACAGGGTAAATGGTATCCGGGGGAGCCGCTGCCTCGATGGATGAGCACGATTTTTTGGCGCAAAGACGGAAAGCAGATTTGGAAGAATCACGATTTATTGGCCAGTTTGGACAAAACTTATGATCTTAATACAGAAGACGCCAAGAAATTTCTCGCACGCTTGTGTATGAATTTGGGTGTCAATGAACAGCATATATTGGATGCGTACGATGATCCGTTGGTGGCGTTGTTGCAAGAGGCGCAGTTACCCATCGACATTGACCCGCTTAAAGTCAATCTCAAAGACTCCTGGGAACGCAAAGCATTGGCCCAGAGTTTGTCCAAAGGGCTCAATGCCCCGTGCGGATTTGTACTGCCGTTAAACTCTGACGCTAAACACTGGGTGACGTGTGAGTGGAAATTTCGACGAGGGCATCTGTTTTTAATGCCGGGCACTTCTCCCGTAGGCTTGCGTCTTCCTCTGGATTCGCTCATCGAGAATCCCCCGTATGAACTGGATCAAGGGTTTGACAATGATGTGTTTACGGTATTGCCGGAACTTGGTGAGTATCATAGTAAAATAGCGGCGCGTGCGGCAAAAACGGTTAAAAAAGCGAAGCATGAAGTCTTTGTGCGTACGGCATTGTCTGCTGAAGTACGAGAAGGGAAACTTTTCTTGTTCCTCCCTCCGCTAAAACGTACGGACGCATTTTTGGATTTGATAGCCTCGATTGAGACGACGGCGGGTGAGTTGAAGATTCCTGTCATGATCGAAGGATACGAACCTCCGCACGATCTGAGAATCGAAAAAATGCGGGTTACTCCCGATCCGGGCGTCATCGAGGTAAACATTCATCCCACCGGCAGTTGGGGAGAGCTGACCGAACTCATCAGTACGCTGTATCAAGAGGCGCACTTTTCACGATTGGGAACCGAGAAGTTTATGCAAGACGGCAAACATACGGGAACGGGCGGCGGCAATCACGTCACGATCGGCGGTATGACCCCTAGTGACAGCCCGTTGCTGCGCAGTCCTGATTTGTTGCGCAGTTTGATCACCTTTTGGCAGCACCATCCAGGGCTATCGTATCTCTTTTCAGGCTCGTTTATCGGACCCACTTCTCAAGCACCGCGTGTGGATGAGGGGAGAGCTGAAAATCTGTATGAGCTTGAAATCGCCTTTTCCCAAATTCCACAAGGGCAAGACGTTCCGTTTTGGCTGACGGATCGATTGTTTCGTCACATGCTTACCGATATTACGGGCAACACGCACCGAAGCGAGTTTTGTATCGATAAACTCTATTCTCCGGACTCATCAACAGGAAGATTGGGGATTTTAGAGCTGCGCGGATTTGATATGCCACCGCATCAGGAAATGTCACTGATGCAGATGCTGTTGGTTCGTACCCTTGTGTCGCTGTTTTGGCGCAAACCCTACAAGCATAAACTCGTACGTTGGGGAACGCAACTGCATGATAAATTTTTGATCGAGCATTATGTGCGTGAAGATATTCGGGATATTGTTGAGTTTTTACGTGCCGAGGGGTATGCGTTTGAACTGGATTGGTTTGATCCGTTCTTTGAATTTCGTTTTCCATTATACGGGTTGACGGTAATTGAAGGAATTTCGTGTGAACTGCGTGCAGGCATAGAGCCATGGCACGTGTTGGGTGAGGAATCAAGTTCGCAAGGAACCGCCCGCTATGTGGACTCATCGTTGGAGCGGGTGCAGGTCAAAGTGTCTAATTTTGTCAATGAACGGTACGTATTGACGTGTAACGGGGTTAAAGTGCCATTGGTTTCCGCGGGCGTGGAGGGAGAATATGTGGCAGGTGTGCGATACCGTGCGTGGCAGCCGTGGTCGGCACTGCATCCGACGATCGGAGTGGATACTCCATTGGTATTTGATATCGTGGATAAATGGAATCGCCGATCATTGGGTGGATTTACGTATCATGTTTCGCATCCGGGAGGAAGATCGTACGATACGTTTCCGGTCAATTCTCTCGAAGCCCAGTCCCGTCGCTTTAGCCGGTATACGGCATTTGGACATTCACAAGGAGAACTCGAAGAGGTACGCGCACCGATCAAGGCGCAGGGGAGAGCAGAGGGGGTGTCTGCATCGCAAGTGGTTGCTAATGCTCCTAAAAAGAAAACCTTTTCGTATCAAGAGCTTCCGGGAAGTTTAGAATATCCTCTGACGTTGGATTTACGTCGCAAATGGAGTCCAACAGGAATGAAAGAGTGAAAAAAAACGTATGATTTTTGAAAACTACACCGCATCCTCGTATGACGAGATGTTCAATAAAGACGGGACCATACGGGAGCATTGGAAGACCCTTGCCCAGAATCTTGAAACGTTGGGTCTTCAACAGCTCGCCATTAAACAAAAAGAGATCGACTGGAGACTCGAGGACAATGGCGTCACGTACAATGTTTACGATGACCCAAACGGCATCAGCAGACCATGGCGCCTTGATCCGATACCTTTGATACTAGAGGGTAGTGATTGGGACCGTATTGAAGTGGGGATGCAACAGCGTGCGAAATTGCTCAATCTTCTCTTCAAAGATATCTATGGTGAGCAAAAAGTCCTCAAGCAAAACATCGTTCCCAGCGAAGTGATCTTTGGTCATAGTGGTTTTTTACGTGAAGTACATGGGTTGTATGCGCATTTGGAACATCCATTGATGATTGTGGCGGCTGATTTGGCACGTGGTCCTGATGGGAAAATGTGGGTGATTCATGATCGTGTTCAATCCCCCTCTGGATTGGGGTATGCGATAGAAAACCGACTCACGATGAACAGCGCCGTACAAACGCTGTATACCAATATTTCGATTCGTCGTTTGTATGCGTTTTACGAAGATTTTAAATCGATGCTCC
>JAUPLR010000051.1 GCA_030836825.1 Campylobacterota bacterium | reverse complement strand
GCAAGATAGAACCCGATTCTCGAAAGTCAATCAGAACTTGCTCCTTTTCTTTGTCCTTGCCGTGGGTGACGTAGACATTCTCAAACTTACCTTCCCAATAACTCCGCGCTTCTTCGATGCTTTGATAATTAATCTTTTCGCTTTGCTCTACGAGCGGATACACAATCAGGACTTGATGATTTTGTGCAATCTGCGTGTGAATATGTTCCAATAATGGCTTAAAATCGTTTTTATGGAGGATCTTTGTCGCAATGTTTTTGACAAATGGCGTTTGAACGATCAGACTCACGTCGATGTGTGCGGATTCGATCATAGCAAGGGTTCGCGGGATCGGTGTAGCGGAAAATTGCAGAAAATGCGGCGGTGTGTCATTGTCGGTGAGTTTGGTGAGCGCATGGCGTTGCGCCGTTCCAAATCGGTGCTGTTCGTCCACCATCACCAAAGCACATTGGGGAAGCGGTCGATGAAGAACTGCGTGTGTCCCGATAATAAAGTCGTACGGCTCTAAAGACTCTTTTTTCGTGGCACCAGTGACAAGGGCGGTTTTGAGGTGCGGTAAATATCTCTGCGCCTCTTCAAACAGTTGATTGGCTAAAATCGTTGTAGGTGCCATTAACAGTGAGCGATAGGGCTGCATCAAAACCACTGATGCGAAGATCACCATTGTCTTACCCGAGCCGACATCTCCTACAATCATACGGCGTGCGGCATTGGGTGCATGAAGATCATTGGATATGTCAGCAATCGCATTTTGCTGATCGCTTGTTAGCTCAAAGGGGAGGCTTTTCATCCATTGTGCGACATCACCGCCTGATCGATACTGTGTGGGATGAAATCGTCGCTTATGGCGAAGCTTGCTCATATAATCGTATAATTCCGCAAATTTAAGCGCATAAAGCTGTTTTTCGTTGAGCGGTTTAGGCTGTATTGGAAAATGAATGGCATAGAGTTCTTGCGCAATACGGTGCGGTAGCCCCTCGTTGCATAACGATTCAACGTTAACCAATGTTTGCACCAAACGCCGCATCACATCGACACGCAACGGTGTTTTATAGATAGGAACGGTTGTGCCAATGGCTGTAATCTTCAAGGGTTGCATTATCTGCCAACGTCCCTGCTCTAGCACCGCTTTACCGCTAAAAAAGCCGCGTGTTCCTTTTGGAAACTGATGCATCATGTAGGGCTTTGGAGCGAAAATAACCCCTTCAAGTGTCGCATCCAAATTATGGACAAAAAAAGTAATTTTAAGCGTTTTAGGCGTGCGTACGACGTGTTCAATCGTCGCATCGATAACACAGGTGCAGTTGTGCAATAGCTCACTGCTTAGACGGCGATCTTCGAAGCTGGAGGGAGCAAGGATGCTCAGTGCCGTAACACTGCTCACTCCTAATTTTTGGAGCTTTGCGGTTTCGTCGCTATTTAGTGACAATGGCGTAGCTGAGATCGCGGATTTCACCATGGCGTTTGATAAAGTCATTCAAATCATCCAAGGTTAACTCTCCGATTTGTTTGAGCTCTGTGAGTGAATGACCCAACGGTTTGCCCCCATAGTATTCACTAAAAGTACGTCCAAGGCGTTGCGAAAGGGTTTCCACACGTAGCGGTTCTGAACCTAGCATAAACTTCTTGGCTTGATCCAGCTCTGCTTGCGTCACACCACTTTTGACAAAGGTGTCGATCACTTCGGCAACGGTTTTTTTGGCTTCCGCCTGAGACTCCAGCTTGGTCTGCAGATAGCCGCTGAAATAGGTATTGGTTTTCGCCACACCCAAACGTGAATACGCAGAATACGCCAAACCGCGTTTAACACGGATCTCTTCCATCATACGGCTGCCAAAACCGCTAGAGCCTAAAACAAACATCGCAACGCGTGATTTGTAAAACTCTGCATCACCCTCTCGCATTTCAAAAGGTGACCCAAAATACAAATACGCCTGTTGGGTGCTAGGGCGTTTTAAAATCGATTCTTTGGGTGTTTTTCGCGGTTCATAGTAACGTTCTTTTGTTTTAGTCCCTACGCTAAAGCCCTCAAGTAATTTAGAGACTTTTGCCTTTGCCGTTTGCGTATCAATATCACCACCGATGACAATCAATGCATTCGCCAATACTCGATGTTCGGTTAAGAAGGTTTTAACTTGGCTTAGATCAAGCTCACTGATCGATTCTTTGGTACCGATATTGGGCGTGGCCATCGGTGTACCCTCAAAAAGAATCGCTTTGAGTTCATCGGAGGCCACCGTATCAAAATCAGCCTCTTTGCGGGCGATATCACTGAGCGCTCTTGTTTTGACCTTTTCCAATGTCTCTTTCGTCAAATTGGGTTCTTTGAGCAATTCTGCCATAAGAGACAGCCCCGTATCGAATTCTTCTTTGAGCGTACCCAATTCCATCACCAACGACTCATTGCCTGCATTGGTACTTAGCTGTATCGCCCGCGCATCCAGAGCATCGGCAAACCCGACCGCCCCGCGTTTGAGCGTACCCTCATTCATCATTTTGGCGCTGATACGTGCCAATCCAGCGCTTTTACCCTCATCGATGCTGCCGCTTCCTGTAAAAACCAACTGCATGGATACGATAGGAAGGCGCTTGTCCTCTTCGTGAATGAAGGGTATTTTAACCCCTTTGACTTCTATGTATTCCAAAGTACTTGCCATAAGTGTCTGCCCTAAAAATAAAATCATTAAAAAGAAAGCGCGATAGAATGCGCGTGAGCCCTCTGCTGAAGAGAACATAGTGTTAACGTAGCCTAAAGGGGCTTTGCTCCTTTGGCGTTTTTCATTAATATGTTTCACGCAAATTTCTCTAGCGTCTCATAAGCAGTGTTACGGATAGCAGGAATTTCTCCTATGTCATGAATCAGACGGATCATCTCCTCTTTTGCCATACGAAAACCTGCCCCTGCGCTTCGCACCACGTTTTCTTCCATCATCGTCGAGCCCAAATCATTGGCTCCAAACAACAGTGCCATTTGCCCAACATACGGTCCCTGCGTCACCCATGAACTTTGGATGTTTTGAAAATTATCCAAAAACAAACGAGAAACTGCCAAAAGACGCAAATAACGGTTTGGCGACTGCTTTTGGATCTCAGGATGTTCTTCCATCAGCTGCGTGTTCATCCCTTGAAACGACCACATGATAAACGCGCGAAAGCCGCCTGTTTCATCTTGTAAATCACGTATGAGATTCCAATGCTCAATGATCTCCTCATCGGTCTCAACCGTACCGTACATCATGGTTGCCGTTGACATAATCCCCAGCTTATGCGCTTCACGGTGGACATGAAGCCACACTTCACTGTCAATTTTTTTGGGAGCGATGATGTCACGCACACGGTCACTGAGGATCTCCGCACCGGCACCCGGTATCGAGGCAAGCCCTTTGGCGTGCAAGCGTGCCAAACACTCTTGAATCGTAATCTTGGAAACTTTGGCAATGTAGTCCAGTTCAATCGAAGAAAATCCGTGAATGGTGATCGTCGGATATTTCGTGTGTATGTGCTCCACCAAATCTTCGTACCATTCGATTTTGAGCTTGGGATGAACGCCCCCTTGGAACAAAATCTGAGTTCCGCCGATTTCCAGAAGCTCATCGATTTTTTGATCGATCTCTTCAAATGTCAGAACATAAGCATCATCGGTTTTTGAACTGCGGTAAAAAGCGCAAAATTTACAATCTACCCAGCAGACATTGGTATAGTTGATGTTGCGATCCACGACAAACGTCGTGACTCCTTGCGGATGTAATTCACGCTTGCGTGCGGTCGCCATTTTCCCCAATTCTTTTAAATCGCCGTTACGAATAAGGTCTAACGCTTGTTCTTTGGTAAGTCGCATTGAACCTCTATTTGTCTTTTGAAATGGCATCGAGAACACCATTGATAAATTTAGGAGACTGTTCGCTTCCAAAAGCTTTGGTCACTTCAATCGCTTCGTTGATAATCACGGCAGAAT
>JAUPLR010000050.1 GCA_030836825.1 Campylobacterota bacterium | reverse complement strand
TTGATTGGGTCGATACGGATGCTGGAGGGGGCGTTGACGGAGATGGCGTCAAAGCGTAAAATTCGTGATACGTTTCCTTGCAATGGCGCTCCTGAATTTCGGCAGATGACAAAAAGCCTTGAGTATTTGATGCGGGAAATTAAGGAAGTATTTGCGGCAATCGAGATAAGCAGCGAAGAAAACCTTTCTGTGAGTTCGGAGTTGGCGGCGACAACTTTGCAAGCAGGGCGTCATGCGGAAGAGGAATCTCGCAGCGTTAGCAAAATGGCAGATGCGTTGACATCCGTATTGGAGAGTGCGCATACGGTGACGAACCAGATGCACGTGCTCAAAGGGGATGTTGAACGTACGCGGGATTTCTTGGCGGAGTCCGAAAGCTCTCTTGATGGGATGGTTGTCAAGCTTGCTGCGGGCGTAGCAGAAGAACAGCAAATCAGCGGGCGTTTGGGAGAATTGAGCCAACAGGCGGATCAGATTAAGTTGGTACTCACCGTTATCGCGGACATTGCCGATCAGACCAATTTATTGGCGCTTAATGCTGCCATCGAAGCTGCACGTGCGGGTGAGCATGGACGCGGATTCGCGGTCGTTGCGGATGAAGTACGAAAGCTTGCAGAACGTACCCAAAAGAGTTTGAGCGAAACGAATGCGACGGTGAGTATTATTGTTCAATCCATTAGTGATTTGAGCGATGAGATTAACAATAATGCAGAAGAGGTGAAAGGGCTTGGCGATCTTTCTGCGCAAGTGCAAGAGCAAACCTCGAGCGTTATGAATTCAATGCAAGCCACGACGCAGATCGTGGAAGAGGTCGTCGTAACTACCGATTCCAATGCCAATATGCTCGATGGAGCATTGGCTGAAATCAATACGGTGCGAACGCTCTCTACGAGTAATGCCCGCAGTATCGAAGAGATTGCTTCCGTCGCAAAGCATCTCGAAAAAATGACGGCCAATTTAAAAGAAGTAGCCGATCGTTTTACGATTTAGGGTTTTTGTACTATAATATGCGCTAGTACAAAAAAGTAAAAGGGTTGGGATGTCGAATAAACATGTTTGTAAACGCGATGGATCTTCGGAGCTGTTTTCTCCGTATAAAATTAGCGATGCGATTGCCAAGGCGTTTGCGAGCGAATCTCGGCAGATCAACCCTGATTGTCTTAATAATGTTCTTCACAGGATAGAGGCGGAAGACCGATACGGCGTTGAAGAGATACAGGACATCATCGAGGAAGAGCTTCATAATGCGGGCGAATTCAAGGTGATGAAATCGTTTCTTACGTACCGATTTTTGCACAAAATGCAGCGGGAGCATTTGCTTGGCCTTGAGCAAGACACCACCTACGTCAATTCCACGCAAAGCGTCCAAGAGTATATTTACAAAACCGACTGGCGCATTAATGCCAATGCCAATACCGGGTATTCAAATGCAGGACTTATTAATAATCTGGCGGGTAAAGTCGTTGCAAACTTTTGGCTTGATTCCATCTACTCACCCCAAGAGGGAGCCGCACATCGCAACGGCGACGTCCATATTCATGATCTTGATTGTCTTACGGGATATTGTGCGGGATGGAGTTTACGCGCATTGTTGGATGAAGGATTCAATGGAGTGCGCGGGCGTGTGGACAGCAAAGCTCCGAATCATTTTAGAGAAGCATTGGGGCAAATGGCCAATTTCTTGGGAATTCTCCAAAGTGAGTGGGCGGGAGCGCAAGCCTTTAGTTCGTTTGATACCTATTTGGCTCCCTATGTTTACAAAGATCAACTCTCCCTTATCGAGGTAAAAAAAGCAATACGGCAGTTTGTGTACAATCTAAACGTACCTGCTAGGTGGGGTCAGTCTCCTTTTACCAATATTACGATTGATTGGATGGTACCGGACGATCTAAAAGATCAAATTCCTACCAAAAATCAACACCATCTTTTTGAAACGGTCGCATCAAGCGAGCTGTTGAGCGAATTGAAAAACAGAGACAGCACCATAACAAAGCTTACCGATGCGACGTATAAGCACTTTTTACCCGAAATGCGCCTTATCAATCGTGCCTATTATGAGATTATGACCGAGGGAGACAGCGGGAGTCAGCCTTTTACTTTTCCGATACCTACGGTCAATATTACCGAAGATTTTGACTGGTATGGAGAAAATACGGACATATTGTTTGAAAATACGGCAAAAATTGGTTCTAGCTATTTTCAAAATTTCATCGGAAGCCAATATATGCGTAACAAAGAAGGGGTTCTTACCGAAAACCCAGAGGCCTACAAACCAGGGGCAGTACGCAGCATGTGTTGTCGTTTACAGCTCGATTTGCGTGAACTGCTCAAGCGGGGCAACGGACTCTTTGGGAGTGCTGAGATGACGGGAAGCATCGGGGTGGTTACGATCAATATGGCGCGGCTTGGGTTTCTTTATGCGGGGAATGAAAAAGCCTTGTACGACGCTCTGAACCAGTTGATGCAGATTGCTTATTCGACACTGGAAAAGAAAAGGGTGTTTGTTCAAGAGATGTTTGAGCGTGGTTTGTATCCTTATACGAAACGTTACCTAAGCGGATTTAAAAACCATTTTTCTACGATTGGCGTCAACGGAATGAATGAAATGATTCGCAATTTTACCCACGATACCCAAGACCTCTCCTCAAGAGAAGGGATTGAATTTACGTTAAAGCTGCTTGAGCATATGCGCACTACCATGCGCTCTTTTCAAGAAGAAAGCGGGAATCTCTATAATTTAGAAGCCACTCCTGCGGAGGGGACGACGTACCGTTTTGCCAAAGAAGACAAAAAACGTTACCCACAAATCTTACAAGCAGGGGAGGGCGATAATATCTATTACACTAACAGCTCACAGCTACCGGCTGACTACACGAATGACCCGTTTGAAGCCCTTGATATGCAAGATGAGCTTCAGTGTAAGTATACGGGAGGTACGGTTTTGCATCTGTATATGAGTGAGCGGATCAGCTCGGTTGAGGCGTGTCGACGGATGGTAAAAAATGTCATTACCAATCATCGCTTGCCTTATATCACGATCACCCCACTGTTTTCAGTGTGCCCAATTCACGGTTATTTGCAGGGAGAGCATGAATACTGCCCTAAATGCGATGACGTTATTTTATCCAAGGAGATTGCATGAATACGGAAATGGTGCTAAAAATGCACGAAAAAAAGCGAACAAAATGTATGGTCTATACGAGAGTTATGGGGTATCACCGTCCTGTTGAGAGTTTCAATATCGGAAAAAAGCAAGAGCATAAGGAACGTGTCCACTTTTGTGAGCATTTAAAAGTAAGTTAATACCGTTTCATTCGCAGTAGGTTTGCCAAGCTATGAATGCGTTGTATGACGTAACCCCTTTTACTCTTCTCGATTTTCCCGACACCCCTGCGGCCATTTTTTGGTTTGTAGGGTGTAATTTGCGATGTGTCTACTGCTATAACCCTGATATTGTTTTTGGTGAGGCGTCCATTTCAGAACAAGAAGCGCTTGCCTTTTTAAAAAAACGTAAGGGATTGTT
>JAUPLR010000049.1 GCA_030836825.1 Campylobacterota bacterium | reverse complement strand
TGTTCCTGATACTGCGGCTAACTGGTACGCAAAAGGCTTCCGTCAATTCTGCTTCAGTGAAACTGCTGTAGCTGGTGCTAGACTTCGTATCTACATCGTTAAACCGTAATTCTATCTTTCTAAAATCTTCTCTTTCCCTCCGGGGGCGAGAGAAGTTTATCGCTTCAGCAATACGTCCGCCGATACATCAACTTGATCACGCACCGTTAAAAAAACCATCCTTGGCGGTTTGATCCCAAAATCAGACATCTTTATCATACTGGAAACTTTGATATGGACTTTTGGTCCTTCTTGCGTGATCGCACCCTCAAAGCTCAGAGGTTTCGTAATGCCATGCAAGCTCATTGCCCCTTTGAGAAGATAGTTATTCGCCCCTTTGGCCGCAACCTCTTTTATCTCAAAAACAGCTTTGGGAAACGCAGCAGATTCGAATGTTTCTTGCATACTGGTGTCTCGTTTTTTGTTATCACTGATTAGATCAACCATACTTACTTCAATCATTCCCCTCAAGCTCTCAGGATTTTCATCCATCGATAAACGCGAAGAAGCTCTTTTCGCCGTTGGGTCAATCGAAGAATCCCCGAAAACCTCTGTATGGGCTTTAATAATGCCCGATTCAAAGCTCAAAGGCCCCGCATATAAAACCCCGCATGCCAAAAAGGCAATCAAACTCATTTTTTTCATACATTTCTCCTCAAATAAAATGGATAGACCGACACAAATAATCCCAACATCACCATAGCGATCCAAAGCTGATGCTCCAACGCAATGAAATTGGCAACCGATGCGGCTCCCCAGCCCACCGCGACCATGGCAATACCGATGGAACGAATATCCCGCATCTGGGTCAGCTCGCGAAACACTAAAACATTATAATACGAAATAGCAATAGGATAGATAACGCAAAGGACCAAAGGCTGATGCAAATAGTACAATCCATAACTGAGCACAAAAAGCGCCACGATGATCATACTGCTGTGCATGAGCGGTTTAGCGTAACGGTACGCAAGATAGACGCCAAACAAATGTGCCGTAATAATCAAAGCGGTAAAACGGCTCCAGATATCCATCTCCCCCGAACGGCTTAGTGTTTCAAAGAGTGCTGAATCGGCAAAAATCCACATCATCATGACCCCTACCATTTTCCAATTAAGCGGGGTTTTGTGTTCGGTTACTTTGGGGGAGAGTACCGAAAAATAAAGAGCAAAAATCGATATCACAGGCAATACTACCGCAATAATCCAGCGCTCCTCAAATGGATAGGAATACAATGCCGTTCCAATGGCGTACGAAATTCCCAATCCAAGGGCCAAGTTTTTTTTGCTTTGACCTCTAAAAACATGAAGCATAATCGGTGTCGTATATCCCACAACTATCCCCAGAACAAGCAATAATCCAAGTGAATAGTTGGGGTACATCCATGAAATCATCATTTGCGTACCGAACATAAAAAACAGCTCTTGACGCAGATTATCATGGCGCCAATAGGCACTAAGCAAACTTCCCATCACCCCACCAATGGGAAGGGTAAAAATATCGTGTAAGTGAGAATCAAACGCTCCTACCACACCTGTTTGGACGATCAAAAGGTAATAGAGAAGCTGGGAGGCTAACACAATCACCAAAAAATTCATGCTCTCTCTTTGAGCCACAAAACATAAATCATCGCATAAGCAGCATCATAAAGCGCCACCAACAAAGCGATTTCATCCAATATCCCTGCCATATACAAAGCGCTAAAAGTGGCTGAAACGCTCAAGCGGATCGCGGCACTGGCTCCCGCCATATTCATGGCATCTGCGCTAAGACCAAACCAGTGCACCAACCCTGTACCCATCATAAAGGCAAATACGACGTACTCGTACGTACCGCCAAAATGGAGGCCCAATGCCGGAAAGAGGAGTGCTCCCGATAGAAGCAAAAGCAGCCCTCCGCCAAAATCACTTAAAAATCCAATCAGATGATACCATCCTATCAGGGTTCGCTCTCGAATTGACAGGTGCTTGCAGGCCATGTATCCTATCATGAGGATTAAAATCGCCCCAAACAATACTCGCAAAATCCACAATAACTGGACATCTCCATCAACCCATCCGGCCTCGATCAATCCAGCAACGGTAAGCGCGCCCACCATCAGCGATACCAGCGATGCCCAACCTATCGCGTACGCTTTGGTAAAAACAGAGGGAAGGATACGCTGCATAATGGCAAGTGCCATAAACGCTATCCCTATCCCCATCGCGATATGCGCATGCCCGATAACCAAATCATTACGATGAATCAGTTCACGAATCTCGGGAACAAAAAGAATGTTTCCCTGAATATCGACAAAAAGAAATGCCGCAATGGACAAGAAAAGATACGGATCGCTCTTGAAACTCAATCCAGCATCACGCCACCATATCCACAAAGAAGGGACAAAGAAAAGCGTTAAATATTGAAAAAACCACTCTTCATTGTAGCTCAGCGGATGAAAAAAGTTTCGAATGATCAACGAAACGAGATAGCCGACCAAAGGAATTATCCACAAAATATGTCCTCTTGGGGTAAACGTTTGGCGGGCACTGAGCTTAATCAACAAATAATACAAGGGAAGCATACCGAAGCTCATCCCAAGAGTATTATCCCCGTGAGGACCTATGAGGGTCTTCTCTACTTGACCATATTGAGGATTCATCAACACAATCAGCAGTATCGGAGCAATCATAACCACCACCAACGAAATATTTACCCAAAGAGGTCTGTGTTCGTAAGAGCGCAAAGCATCGATCAGTGCGAGCAAATAAAATACTCCGCTAAATGCCAGTAAAAAGTTCAGCTGATAAGGAAAATCATAAAAGGGCAAACCGCGCAGATTTCCAAACAGCAACGCAAAGGTCATGAAAAGTAAAAATACATTCCAAACGGCAAAATAGCGTTTCAGGTGTTTGAGCGCATTACTGCTGAGAACTCCGTCTTTTTCAAACAAAGCAAAAGGGAGCAGCGAGAGCATCAAGGGAACCGAACCGTACAGCATGAGCGAGATATGAAGAGAGCGGGCTCGCTCCATGTTAAGCAGCGTCATGCTCCCCTCTACTCCCAGCAATTCCAGAGAAAAAACCAATCCGGCAAAAAGCCCAAAAACCAACCAAAACCATGCGAGGGGGAGCTCACCCTCTAGAAATACTTTTAACACGACCATCCTCCATTACAATAATTACATCCGCAAAATCTTTGATTTTCGAATCATGTGAAGCCACTACAAACGCCGTTCCCTCACGTGAGAACTCTTTAAAAAGTTCGTAAACTCCCAGCGCATTTTGCGTATCTAAATTTCCCGTAGGCTCATCCGCAAACACAACGCTTGGATGATTAACAAGAGCACGGGCTATTGCGGCGCGCTGTCGCTCTCCGCCTGAGACCTCATCGCTATACCGCTTTGAAAGCCCTCCGATATTAAGGCGCTGCAGCAAAAGCTCGCTTTTTTTGTTGTCCAACGCTGCCAACGCAACGTTCTCACCAAGCGTCAAATACCCTATCAAATAATGAAACTGAAAAACAAAACCGATGTGCGTACGGCGAAAGTGATTGATGTTCTCAATCTTTTCCAAAGGGAGTCCATCATACGTAACGTTTCCGCTTGTTGGATGAAGCAAGGTCGAAATAATCGACAAAAGGGTTGTCTTTCCGCTTCCGCTTTCTCCTACAATCGCCACAAACTCTCCAGGACGAATCTCAATATCCACACCCCGCAACACGTGCTCATGTCCGTAAAAGTGTTCCAATCCCACGGCTTTGATAATCACTGGTTCCCCTTGGATATCAAGCTCATAGGATCGATCCTTGAAGCGTACACGGCAGGCATAAGCGTTCCAAACAAAGCCAGTACGAGGGTGACAACAAACACATTGACCAACATCGAGGGCGTAATCTCTCCGTTAATGTACCCTTGAAATTTA
>JAUPLR010000048.1 GCA_030836825.1 Campylobacterota bacterium | reverse complement strand
TGTTCCTGATACTGCGGCTAACTGGTACGCAAAAGGCTTCCGTCAATTCTGCTTCAGTGAAACTGCTGTAGCTGGTGCTAGACTTCGTATCTACATCGTTAAACCGTAATTCTATCTTTCTTACAATAACACAACACCGGCTCTCTTCGTAGGGGAGCGGTTGTCTTCCTTTTTCTCCCATGCCACTGCATAGAATCACCATAATACGTTCCATGTGCATAATATTTCACAGCCGTCCGTATATTAATTTTAGCTTTTCTACTTCTACAATCAGCCCTAACAAATTGGATATGAATCATTTGGATGTTAATGACGAGTGTGATAGTTTTGACATGGAAGTAAGTAAATTTTACAAAAGTATGTCCCGAGGTATGTCCCAATGAATTCTTAAGCCGTTTCAGTATTTGATAAAAGTGATTTAAAGTATGGTGTGTAGGGAAAGTTAGATGGTGGCGAGAGAGGGACTCGAACCCTCGACCTCCGGCTTATGAGACCAGCGCTCTAACCAGCTGAGCTACCTAGCCATCTATTTCTTGTGCAGTATAACAAGGTCGAAATTATAGTGATAAATAACTTATTATTAGCTAAAACATAAATCTTTTTTAAACATTCCAATAACTTTCAAAAGATTATATCGCCGCAACTCACAAAACATGAGTCAATGCGACTAAAGTTATTGACAATTAATCTGTTCTCGTGTACAATCCCAGACATAAATTTAACCATAAAGGAAATGCTATGAACTTTCAACCGCTTGGAAAACGCGTATTGGTTCAACGTCTCGAAGAGGCCACCACAACCGCATCAGGTATTATCATTCCTGACAACGCAAAAGAAAAACCTTCACAGGGTACTGTCATTTCTGTCAGTACTGAGGTAGAGACTGTTGCAACGGGTGACATCGTTGTTTTTGGAAAATATGCAGGAAACGAACTCACCATTGAGGGCAAAGCGTATTTGGTTATCGAAACGGATGATCTATTCGGAATCCTTAAATAATAAAGCAACCATCTTAAAGGAATAACAATGGCAAAAGAAATTCATTATTCAGACGACGCTCGCAACAAATTAGCGGCAGGTGTACAAAAGCTCACGGATGCCGTAAAAGTAACAATGGGACCACGCGGCCGCAATGTTCTCATTCAACGAAGCTACGGCGCTCCTATGATCACCAAAGACGGCGTATCGGTGGCAAAAGAAGTGGAGCTCAAAGACCCTCTTGAAAACATGGGGGCGCAACTGGTTAAAGAAGTCGCTTCCAACACAGCGGATGAGGCGGGTGATGGTACCACTACGGCAACCATCCTTGCCAATGCTATCTTCAAAGAAGGCCTTCGCAATATTACGGCAGGGGCGAACCCAATCGAAGTCAAACGCGGTATGGACAAAGCAACGGAAGCGATTTTGACAGAACTCAAAGCGGCTTCACGTATCATCAACGATAAAAAAGAGATTGCGCAAGTCGCCACTATCTCTGCCAACTCAGATGAGCGCATCGGGGCAATGATCGCAGAGGCGATGGACAAAGTGGGTCGTGACGGTGTTATTACCGTTGAAGAAGCCAAAGGGATCAATGACGAGCTTGATGTGGTTGAGGGGATGCAGTTTGACCGCGGTTACCTCAGCCCCTATTTCATCACCAACAGTGAGAAGATGACCGTTGAGTTGGATCATCCGTTTATCCTCCTTTTTGATCAAAAAATCTCGAATCTCAAAGATTTGCTTCCAGTATTAGAGCAAGTACAAAAAAGCTCGCGCCCTCTTCTTATCATTGCAGAAGACGTTGATGGTGAAGCGTTGGCAACGTTGGTTGTAAATAAACTGCGTGGGGTATTGAATATCACTGCGGTTAAAGCACCGGGATTCGGTGATCGTCGCAAAGCCATGCTTCAGGACATCGCCGTACTGACTCGCGCACAACTCATCAGCGAAGAGATCGGTCGTACACTCGAAAGCGCAACCGTAGCAGACCTCGGACAAGCATCACGCGTTGTTATCAGCAAAGACAACACCACCATCGTTGACGGTGCCGGTGACAAAGAGGCAGTTACTTCTCGTATCAAAGAGATCCGTACCCAAATCGAAAGCACCACCAGCGAATACGATAAAGAAAAACTCCAAGAGCGTCTTGCAAAACTCGCAGGCGGCGTTGCGGTTATCAAAGTAGGCGCAGCAACTGAAACGGAGATGAAAGAGAAAAAAGACCGTGTTGACGATGCGCTTTCAGCAACCAAAGCAGCTGTTGAAGAGGGAATCGTTATCGGCGGAGGAGCAGCGCTTATCCGTGCAGCGGCAAAAGTAAAACATGATCTCACCGGCGATCAAAAAATCGGATGGGAAATCATCCTTCGCGCTATCACAGCACCGGTAAAACAAATTGCTGAAAATGCAGGTTATGATGCGGGTGTCGTGGTGAACACTATCGTCTCATCTACCAATGAAAACCTCGGTTTCAATGCAGCAACGGGCGAATACGTTGACATGTACGAAGCGGGGATCATCGATCCTCTCAAAGTAGAGCGTGTCGCACTTACGAATGCGACTTCGGTTTCTAGCATGCTACTCACTACTGAAGCTACGATCCACGAGATCAAAGAAGACAAACCTGCAATGCCGGACATGGGTGGAATGGGCGGAATGCCTGGAATGGGAATGTAATTCCCAACCCAAAAAGATTGTCTACAGTTCATTTTCATAATTTTAATGAAAATGGACTCACCTAATTATGCTACAACCGTTGCTGTTTCTTTTCTTTCTTTTTTCTTATACAGTTTGATCTGCTTTTTTATCTCTTGTTTTAGCTCTTTTTTAAGCAAATTTTTCACTTGCTTCTTAACCATGGTTTTAATTTTCCCGCTCATTTTAAATCCTTTGTTGATAACATCTAACCATGCTAACCCATTGTTGCTTAAAAAAAACATTAAGCATGCACTACCAACCGGAAAATGTTACGCGCGTTAAGAGGATAACGCTTTTCTATTTTCCCAAATGGAGTGAGCAAAGGCAATTGCGATAAGGCCTATCCCGATTGTCCCTGTAACCACTTCACTGACGTGCATGGTGATCTTCATTAGCATGATGATCGCTAAAATTCCAATAGCATAATGAGCCCCATGTTCAAGATAACGAAAGTTCGAGAGGGTTTTATGCTCAACAAAATAAATTGTCATACTCCGAACAAACATCGCGCCTACGCCCAATCCAATCATTATAATAAAAATATTACTCGTCAATGCAAATGCCCCGATGACCCCGTCAAAACTAAAACTCGCGTCCAAAACTTCCAGATAAATAAATCCGGCAATACCGCTTTTAACCGTATCGGATGAAAGAAAATGATCGAGCATCCCAAGCAATGAGTGCAGCAGCACTCCGTACATAAATGCTAAAACCACGCCAAAATCCTGCGTAATGTGCCCCAACCCAATACCAACCATAATAGCGGTAATAAGCTCTATATTGGCCACGCCTGAAAAGGTCTCCATTGTTTTTGAGCCTTCGACAAAAGTTACCCACTTGATATCATGTTCACCAAAGAAAAAATCCAAAAAGACCATTAACAAAAAGGCCCCGCCAAATGCAAAAATGGTTGATTCTGTCGATTTAAGCATTTTTTCGTATTCATCAGGCTGATTCATTGCAACTTGCAATGTTTCAAGCATCCCCATCCCTGTGACGATCGAAACAATCGCAAGAGGAAACACAAGCCTCATACCAAAAACCGCAATCGGCATCCCAAAAAGGATAAATCGTTTTTGCCAAATCGGGGCCATTGTTTCAAGCACTTTCGCATTGACAACCGCATTGTCAAACGACAATGAAACTTCTAAAATAATAAGTAAAAAAGTAATGTAAATCGCGGCAAGTCCACCGAGGTAAAAAGAAGCGATTAGGCCCAAAGCCATAATCACAAAAGAAGAGTAGAAATAGCGCATTCAACACCTTACATGAACAAGATGTCGCATTATAGACAAGATATCCTATTAAAAATATTTACTTGTGACGAGAAAAGCGCAGTTGCTTTCCAAGTTTTTCTTTTTTTGCTCGTATAAACAGTTTTGCTGCCGCGTAGGTTTTTAGGGTTTTTCGCGATGGCGTATAGCTGCTCAAAAATTTGACCCTTGCTCGAAACAAGGGATTATAACGCGAGTAGAGATTTTTGCATCTTTCAAACGGTGATGGTGCGGCGCCCATCGACAAAAAAATTTCATCCAACCCTAATCTCTCTTCTTGTGTTAAGCAGCTCATACTTTTACCTCTTCAATTTATTTATTTTTCGTACAACCCTGATGATTTCATCATCTTCCAGCATTCCCAACATCTCCAGAACCGCTTTTGCCGATTGAGGTTTCGTATTACCCAATCTCCAATCCTGATAAGTGCGCATGGACAATCCAAGCTGATCTGCCATCTCTTTTTGAGAAATCTTTTTCCCATTTCGCTGTGCTTCTACTGCATTGTGCAAGAGATTAAAAAGATCATTTGTTTCCATTGAGATATTATACGCTTAATAACATAAAATGACCATTAAATACCACATAATATACTTTATAATTACTATAATAATTGCTATTACGTATATAACATACGTTTTAATAGACTCTATATCATAATACATTGGCTTTTTTTAATGTTTACTGTATTAAATATACAGAATATCGTATATTGTTTAAGCGGATGTTTTTAACCGACGATGGTCATTTGAAGGTGTGCTGATTCGTATGCAGGGAAAATCATGATGGGGAGGGGTGGAAGTCGTTTGGTGGGGATACCCCACTCAAGCAGATTATCAAGCGCGTAAACGCCGTTACTACTGTATCTCTATTGCTGATCCGTCACAACATAAAGCTGTTCATGTCCTAGGCGTTTAAGAACATCCATCACTCCGACAAAGTTTTGAAATGCTGCCTCTTTATCGCTGTAAAGCACCACTGTCATCTCACGGCCTCCGGCAACCACTTTTTGTTCAAACTGTTCAATGCTCACGCGTTCATTATCACCCAGAAACAACGACCCGTCCTTTTTAATGGTCAATTTGAGCTCGCTTGGCTTTTGCTCAGCCGCAGAACCTTTTGCCTCAGGTAAATCGACGGGGATAAGACCCGTTTTAACAAAAGTAGCCGTGGTGAGAACCATCACCAATAAAACCAGCATGATGTCGATAAACGGAATAACGTTGATCGAATCGATCCGTTTCATTTTCATGGACTAACCTCGTTTTTTGTGGGCGTCAATTTCCCACTGTGTCAAAATACGTTCCATCTTGCGCAACAACACATTGTAAAAAATAATCGAAGGAATCGCAACGACCAATCCCAATGCCGTTGCTTTGAGGGCCAAGGCTAGCCCCGTCATGATTTTTTTGGGATCAACCGCGCTCACATCGCCCAATGAATAAAACGTGATCATAATCCCAATAACCGTCCCAAGAAGACCTACATAAGGAGCATTGGAACCGATGGTTGCAATCGTAGAAACATTGTCACCAAGGTCAAGCTCAAGTTCCTCTTTGGTCTCATAATCGCTCGCGCGAAGATTGCCAAAATACATCATACGCTCAATAAAAAGCCACAACGAGACGATGCTCATCACTATTAGTATCCCCATTACCCCGTAATCGAGTGTCTGTTCTGCCAATGTCAACCAATTGTTACTTTCCATTTTTACCCCTATTAAATTCTAGTGTAATGCTTGTTCCCTCATTGATCCCAGAGCGAACGTGCAAGCCTATGTCATAACGATCACAATACCGCTTGACCAAACCAAGCCCTATTCCATATCCTGCCATTGTAGCATCGCTTTGATAGTATTGATCAAAGATACGGACCAATGTCATCTCGTCCATCCCGCATCCCTCATCGCGAATGATGAGTTTGTTGTCCTGTAGTGAGATGAATATCAACGCCGCAGAGCATGAGTATTTAACTCCATTATCTACGAGATTGTCAATCACTTTTGCAAGACCCATTCGATCAAGAACAACCATACATCTCTGAGCCTCTGTTTCCCACTTCGCATTGGGATACAGAGGTTTCAAAAAAGAAAGCCTCTCCTCAAGAAGATCCTTTAGATCAAAGGGTTCGATGCTCTCCCGCCGAGTTTGTTTTTTGATTAAATAATCGAGCTCATTATACCGTTCTTTTAGCATCATCGTAGCCATTTCGATGCGATCAAGACGCTTTATGCTTTTTTCATCCTCGTTCGTTTTACGTAACATCGAGAGATTCACCGTAATCGTATTAATCGGTAAATTAAGCTCATGGAGCGTCTCTTTTGAAAAGCGGTCCAAATGGTCCATGTACTCTCGAAGCGGTTCCATCGCTACTTTTGAAACTATTTTACCCATTCCAAAACCTGCTACCAGAGCCATAAACGCGATAACATCCCACCGATGAATGCCTAATGCCTCATACACACCGTAAACACTTCCTACGATTACAGCAACCGTCATAACGTACAATGCGATCAGCGACATCTCTACACTACGGAACATGTTGAAATATCTCAAAATGAAGTGTATGGGTTTTCACTATGCTCTCTAAATCTATAAGGATTACTTTTAACTTTTTACCCATCGAGGTATGTTTATTATCCAAATAATTAAAAACCATCTCGTCTTGATTTTGAGCCGTTTTAGGGGAAAAAACATAAGCAGTATCGAGAGCATTTTCATAATAATTGAGATAACTGAACATCTGATAGGCATCGCTAGAGTTTAGACTCATTATTTTACAGCCTTTTGATTCATTCTCTCTGACATCAAAGAGTATCGACTTGAGCGATACTTCTATCTGCCGTATTCATCGTCCCGATAATATAAAGATTCGAGGGGACACCAAAAAGGTCATTAGAATAGGGTAGTTTTAGCTGTATTTCTTCTTCTCCTAAGCGTTTTGAGGGTTCTATGAGAGTGATAAGTTCACCAAATATTTTCGAGATATTACCCCGATTAATTTCGTCGATAATAAGGATGTAGTTTTTATTTACAGTTGTAGTGACATTTTTTTGTACATAATCTTCCAATGATTTTTTAGACAGTTTTTTAAAAATACCATCTACGACAGCATAAATCATTTCATCGCCATCTTCATTCCCATCTTTGCCAATTGGAATGGCTTTTATCCCCTCCACAAACTCTTCATACCCAAAACTTTGGTGAAAAGTGGTGAAAACAATTTGCCCATCATCTCGCAATTCGTCAAATCTTTTTTTGGCTTCTGCTCTCGTTGACGGAATATTTCCATCAATAATTTCCAAAGCTCTATTGATGGTATTGTAGGTTTTCCCCGTACCAGGAGGACCGTAGAGGATTTGGTTTAGTGGTTGAAGCTGTGTAACTATTTTTATTTGATTTTTCATTATTTGTCCTGTGTCATTTAAAAAATTTATATATTGATAAAGGGCTCTACTTGGTCTTCCATTTCCATGTCTAGTATTAAAATCCTGTAAGTCACCATTGTCTCTACATCTATTTTTGATGTCATTCAAAATGTCAATATTGTCTATATCCAATAAGGAATCTACACCTAATTCACTTTTTAAAATTTCAATTAGACCAACATTCAAATCTCTAATCATTAAATTTATTTGATTTTCATCTGGAATATTCCCTTGACTAGAAGGCGTTCTTCTTAAATACTCTCTAAATTCATTTTCATACTTTGACATTTTCTCTCCTACTCTTTTCTATAACTTATTTCGATTGAATATATCAAAAATTAGAAGCTCGCCGTTATCTGTATCGACTTCATAGACGATGGTAAATTTTTTGTAGGTCATATCTCTGATCTGTTCATCATCAAAATAGAGAGATTTTCTGTATTGGTAAGGATTTGAAGGGATTTGTAGAATCTGTTGCTCTAATTCAGTAGCAAAATTAATACTGGCACTTATTTTGTCCCGTGCAATATAATCCAAAATATCAATAAGCCGTTTTTCAAATCGTGGATGATAAACAATCTCCATATCAGAGTTTTAAATGGCTTTTAATATTTCCCCACACCTGTGCGTGTGTCTCCATCTTTGTTTTATCACTTTTACTTTCATTTCGTATTTGCTGTAACTCTTTTTGTCTTTGATAAAAAAATGGATCATACGCTAAATTTGCATCATCATTAAGTTTAATAGCATCTTTGTGATTTTCTAGATATTGTAAAAAGCTGGTCAAGAATCCATCTTGAACACTTACTGTCAATGTTTGCATTTTAAAGTCCTTTTTTTGATTATAGCAAAAATCCATTAATAGTTTACGGAACAAGACGATACCCAAATCCGCGGACGTTGTGTATTTGCGCACTTCCGATTAAGTTTTTGAGACGATTAATGTACACGCGAATCGAACCTTCACTCATCGTCTCAGATGCGCTCCATATTGCGTCAATCATCATCTCTTTGGTAACCACTTCGCCACAATGACGCATCAATAGCGCCATAAGCTGATACTCTTTTGGAGTAAGCATCATTTCATTGTCGTCCACCAAAATACGTTTATGCCCCTCATCCAAAACCAATGAGCCCAAGGATTGAAGCGGACTCTTTGATTTGCCTTTGCGCAAAAGAGCCCCCAATCTCACAATCAATTCTTGAATATCAAACGGCTTTTTGAGATAATCATCTGCCCCGTTTTCATACGCGATTGAGAGCGTCTCCATATCGCCGTGTGACGTCAAAAACATCGCCGGCGTTTGATCCTGCGCACTGCGCAAGGAACCAAGCAGCGATAATCCATCGAGTAAAGGAACATTGATGTCTAAAAGATACCCATCAAATTTTTTCGAAAAAGTGGCGTCCAACGCTTCGTTTCCATTGCGACATAACGTTACGTCATATCCCTCTTCCTCAAGAACGTCTTGAATCGATTCGCCCAAGAGGAGATCGTCTTCCAAAAGCAGCAGTTTAATCGACACGCTCAATCGACCATGTGAGTGTTTCACCCGCTCTCATGGGTACCACATCTGCGTATATCTCAGGAACTACAAAATCACGCTCCACAAGCACCACTTCTTTGTACTCGGCACAAATACCGTAGATGCGCTGTGCATTATCACTCACAAACGCCTGAAGATTATCAAGCGCGTTATGCTCTTGGAAAATTTCACACAATAACTGCAAAGCAATCGGAGCGGTAAACACTCCCGCCCCACATCCGCACGATTCTTTAGCATGCTTTGGATGGGGTGCCGAATCCGAACCAAACATCACTTTGGGATGCGCTTGGAGGGCTATTTTTAACAGAGCGTCCCGATCATGCGGTCGTTTGGCTATGGGTTTGCAAAACAGATGAGGACGCAGCATCCCGCCCGCCACATCGTCCAGCGTAATCATCAAATGGTGTACCGTAATGGTGGCATAAAGATTTGGGTGGCGATCCAACATCTCTACGGCTTCGCGCGTCGTAATGTGTTCCATAATGATCTTGAGTTTCGGGAAATTAATAGCAAGTTTCTCATAGACGCTCATAAATTCCGCTTCGCGATCCATTACAAAACCCTGTGTTTCCCCATGTACGCAGAGGACGATTCCAAAATCGCTCATCGCTTCGAGGGTTTCACGCATAGGCTCTATATCAAAACTGACAACACCCCCCTGCGAGTTCGTCGTAGCGCCGCTGGGATAAATTTTGATGGCGGTGATGTCATCTTGAACGCTCTCCAAAAATTCACGACTAAAATTTTGGTAGAAAAGGGTCATATACGGCTCAAAATCATCCGATTCCATCGCCGCTTTGATACGGCTGCGATATTCTTTTACCATCTCTTTGGTCGTGATGGGGGGAACGAGATTGGGCATCACCAAAGCACCGCTAAACGTGTAAGAAGTGAGAGGTGCTACGATTTTGAGCATATCACCATCACGAAGATGCACATGCATATCCAGCGGCATCGTCAAAGTAACGGTTTTCATGGGATTAGGCCTTTAGTTGATTTTGTGCTTCTACAATGAGGGCATTGAGCGCTTTTTCGTAGCGAAGAGCCTCATTTTGATCCGTTGACTCAAAACGGGTGACCAAGACAGGGGTCGTATTGCTCGCGCGCACCAAGCCCCACCCTTTATCAAAAATAACCCGAACACCGTCTACTTGGATAATTTCACGAATAGCGGGAAAATCGGCAGGAGGATTTTTAAGCAGTTCTTTGAGTTTATCGATTAAGAGAAATTTTTCGCTCTCGGTCGTTGCCACTTTGATCTCTTCGGTAGAAAACACCTGTGGCAGTTTGGCAATTTCAGCATCCAGATCGGTCCCTTGCCAAAGGAGTTCCAACATACGCAATGTGGCATAAATCGCATCATCATACCCAAAATAACGATCCGCAAAAAAGACATGTCCGCTCACTTCGCATGCCAAATCCGCGCCAAGTTCTTTCATTTTAACTTTGAGATTGGAGTGTCCCGTTTTGTACATCACTGCTGTCGCGCCACGTTCACGCAATGTATCGTACATCACTTGCGAACACTTCACCTCACCGATGACGGTCGGTTTATCCATTTTCAATGCGTACAAAAGGGCCATAATGTCCCCTTTGATATTATTTTTATGCGTCAGTACCGCGATACGATCCGCATCTCCATCGTACGCAAACGCAATGTCGCCTTCTTCTTCCAAAAGCTTTTTAATATCTTCCAGATTGTGCTCTTCGCTAGGATCCGGATGATGATTTGGGAAAGTACCGTCGGGATCGACGTAGATCCCCTTTGCATTAAGCCCCAGTTCACGGAAGATGTCCTCAATCGCCAAACCGGCAACCCCGTTTCCGCAGTCGTACACAATGCGTTCTTTCATCCCCCTCAAATGGGAAAAGGCGCTAATCATGTATTCTTTGTAGCGACTGAGTGCATCAATTTCAATGACATTACGTTCGCATTTTAGAGGTGTGGGCATCGACGCTATTTTACGACCAAGCGCGTAGATGGATTCACCGAAGAAAGGGGTTTTGTTGATGGTTATTTTAAAACCATTGTATTCGCTAGGATTATGAGAGCCCGTAATCATGACTGAAGCGCAAGGGGTGATACCGTCAAAAGATTGATAGTTACAAAAATAGTTGACAGGGGTAAGTACCATCCCCATCCCCAATACGCTCATACCGCCGGCATTCAAACCTGCGCTCAAGTATTCAAATAAAATCGGGGAGTGGCTTCGTGCATCGTATCCTACGGCTACAACATTTCCAAAGGGCTTAATCTCCTGCGCCAGCGCTTCACCCAGTCGGGTAATGGTTGCTTCGTTGAGCTCTTTTTCAAAAATCCCTCGGATGTCGTACTCGCGATAAATGCTCATAATTTTCCTTTTACAAAACTTCAGAAAATTATAGCGTGAGATTACTAAATAGCCCTTTTAAACTCCGGATAGGCTTCAAGTCCGCATTCGCTGACATCAAGCCCTTGCTGCTGTTCTTCATCGGTTGCACGGAAGGGGGATACCTTATTGATAAAATAAATAACCATATAAGAAATACTAAAAGCAAAAACAGCGATTTCCGCCACCCCTTTAGCCTGATTCATAAAAGTGATACTATTTGCCGCATCGCTTGCAAAAATCCCTACGGCAAGCGTTCCCCAAATACCGTTAACCAAGTGAACCGATAGCGCTCCAACAGGATCGTCAATGCGCACTTTATCAAAGAGGGGAATGGCGACAACAACCAAGATCCCTCCAATAAATCCTATTGCAAGCGCATCATACATAGTAAATAAATGCGCTCCTGCCGTAACCGCCACCAACCCGCCAAGAGCCCCGTTGAGAATCATCGTTATATCAAAAAGTTTATAGCGGACATAAATCAAAATTCCGGCTGATATTGCCCCTGAAAGACCTGCAACATTGGTATTGAAAATCGTCAATGCGACACTGTCTGCCAGCGCTTTAGTAGAGATACCGCCAACCGAACCGCCGTTAAATCCAAACCATCCGATCCACAGCAACATCGCGCCCAAAACAACCAAAGGAATATTCGAGGCAGGAATAACACGCATTTGATTCCCGACATAACGTCCCTTACGTGAACCAATGACCAAAATCGCTGCGAGCAATGCCCATCCCCCAGTAGAGTGGATAACGGTAGAACCGGCCAAGTCGACCATATTCAAATCAAAAATTGTTTCTTTAAGCCAATCCATCCCCCAGCTTACATTGACAACGACAGGATAAATAAATCCACCCATAATTACCGTAAAGATCGTCAATGGAAATAATTTAGCCCGCTCACCAACACCACCGCTCATGATGTTGATCGCCTTACCGACAAACGCCATTTGAAACATAAAAAACGCCCATTTACTCATCGTTGCGCTTTGCAATTCACCAAAAGCCAACGCATATCCGACCAAAATAAACGCCAAAGACGCCACCGCGTAAATCATCACATTGACCGTAAGCACGCTGGAAACATTTTTAGTACGCACAAGCCCTGCTTCAAGCATCGCGAAACCGGGGACCATCAAAATAATAAGCGTAATGGAAAAAAGAGTAAAAAGAGTATCGATAACGTAAGCGGTATCCATAAGCATCACCTTTCATTTGGAGATAAAGGTGTGCATTATAGTGTAAAAAAAGAAAAGGTGAATTTCTTTGCTGCTTAAATTTTAATCAGCTAAGATTAAATTGCTTCGGAGTCCGTTTCACCGGTACGAATACGAATGATTCTGCTGATGTCCGTAACAAAAATCTTCCCATCACCGATTTTACCCGTACGCGCTGCTTCGACAACCGTGTTAATCACTTGATCTACCATTGCGTCATCAACTACCATTTCCATTTTAATTTTAGGGATAAAATCAACCACATATTCTGCCCCGCGATACAACTCGCTGTGCCCCTTTTGACGACCATACCCTTTGACCTCGCTTACCGTCATACCGGTAATACCGATCTCAGCAAGCGCGTCTTTTACGTCTTCGAGTTTAAATGGTTTAATAACCGCTTCAATTTTTTTCATTCTCTCTTCCTTGCTATAAATTTTAGAAAAATCTGCCTCGCCAGAGGCAAGCTTTAGTGCCTTAGCGGCTAGCGTAGCCAAAGGGATGTATTCCTTTGGCGTTTAAAATTATAGATTAAATCCGCGTTCGCCGTGAACCGATTCGTCAAGACCCATACTCTCCTGCTCTTCATCCACACGCGAACCTTGAGTAATAGCCCTAGCGATATAATACACCACAACCGTTCCAATTAAGGTAAACGCACCAACAATTGCAACCGATTCCAGCTGTACGATAACTTGACCTATACGATCTCCGGTCGCTTTAAGCGGACCATCCCAAAGAAGAGCTTTATCGTTAACCGCGAAGATGCCCGTTGCGATTGCGCCCCATAAACCTGCGAGAAAGTGAACGCCAAACGCATCCAAACTGTCATCATAGCCCAGCCTTTTCTTCATTATCATAACACCGAAAAACGCGAATAAGGCACCAACGATTCCGATAACAAAGGCTCCTTGCACCAGTACAAATCCTGCGGCTGGCGTAATCGCAACCAAACCGGCGATGGCCCCTGTAGCAGCCCCTAACAATGTTGCTTTCTTGTAGACCATGTATTCCACTGCAATCCATGTGATGGTTGCAACTGCGGCAGCAATGGTCGTTGATAAATACGCAACACCCGCGATGGCGTTTGCGCCAAATGCAGATCCGCCGTTAAAACCGTACCAACCAAACCACAGGAGACCTGCACCAAGAGCCGTCAAAATGACACTCGCAGGCTTCATTGCCACTTTTGGATAACCGGCACGCTTGCCAACCAAAACAGCCAATACCAAACCGGCTAAACCCCCGTTCATGTGAACAACCGTACCGCCGGCAAAGTCAAGAGCGCCTTCGTTGAAAAGATAGCCGCCTCCCCATACCATATGCGCGATTGGCGCATAAACGACCAACACCCAAATCGCTACAAATACCATCCAAGTAGAAAACTTGAGTCGCTCAATAACCGATCCCGAAGCAATGGCAACGGTGATGGCTGCGAACGTCCCTTGGAAAACCACAAACACATACTTAGGATACAACTGACCCAAATCAACATTCGTCAAATCGGTCCACGCAATACCGTTTAACATGACATTGCCAAATCCGCCAATGACTTGATTCATTGAACCCTCTGCCGTACCAAACGCAATGGAGTACCCGGCAATAATCCAAACAATAAATCCGACGACAAATGCACCAAAAACCATTGCATAGGTATTCAAAATATTTTTAGCTCTCGTCATTCCGCCGTAAAACAGTGCCAACCCAACCGGTGTCATTAACATTACCAATGCCGTTGACATCATCATCCATGCTGTATCACCTGAATTGAGCACAGGGACTACTACCGTTGCCACATCTTCTGCTAGTGCCCACATCGGCAAAAGCAATAATGGTAAAATGCCTTTCTTCATCCATAACTCCTCTACTCTTTTGTATCAAAAACTCAGCCACCATTCTACTCAACCAAGAAAGCAATTAGTTCCAATAAAGTGATTAAAATTTAATCACTCCCATTTTTCATGCCAAATCATCACTTAAGCCTCATTGGGTTATAATAGGCGACTTAAATCTTCACTTTTCGGGGACTGCATGAACGATCTGCTAGACAACAGCGAAATTCACGATATTAACATAGAAGACACACTCAAGAGCAGTTATCTTGACTATTCCATGAGCGTTATCATCGGGCGGGCGCTGCCTGATGTACGCGACGGACTCAAACCGGTTCACCGCCGTATTCTTTACGCGATGGACAAACTCAACCTCTCTGCGGGTGCAAAATACAAAAAATCGGCCCGTATCATCGGGGACGTTATCGGACAGTATCATCCGCACGGTGACACCTCTGTTTACGATGCGTTGGTTCGTATGGCGCAGCCGTTTGCGATGCGCGTGCCGCTTGTAGACGGTCAGGGGAACTTTGGTTCCGTTGATGGAGACAACGCGGCGGCAATGCGTTATACCGAAGCACGCATGACCCGCTATGCGGGAGAGTTACTCAAAGATCTTGAAAAAGATACCGTCAACATGGTGGACAACTATGACGGGACAACGCAGGAGCCCGTAGTTCTTCCTACGCGTGTTCCTAATCTTCTTATTAATGGTTCAAGCGGTATTGCCGTGGGCATGGCGACCAATATTCCTCCGCACAATCCTAATGAAGTTCTCAGCGCACTGGTTCATCTTATGGATAATCCGGATGCTTCTCTGATAGAAATCATGCAGTTCATCAAAGCGCCTGATTTTCCGACAGGGGGAACAATTTATGGGAAAAAAGGGATTTTAGACGCCTACGAAACCGGCCGCGGCCGTATTCGCGTTCGTGCAAAGACCCACATCGAGAAAAAAGCAAACAAAGACGTTATCGTTATTGATGAGCTCCCCTACCAAGTCAACAAGGCACGTTTGATTGAAACCATCGCCGATTTGGTCAAAGATAAATTCATCGAGGGGATCAGTGAGATTCGTGATGAATCGGATCGAGAAGGGATTCGCGTTGTTATCGAACTCAAACGCGATGCTATGAGCGAAATCGTCCTCAACAACCTCTATAAATCGACCAATATGGAAACGACTTTCGGGATTATTATGCTTTCGGTTTTCAATCAAGAACCTCGCATCTTTACCCTCTTGGAAATGCTGGGCCATTTTATCAATCACCGCAAGACCGTTATTATCCGCCGTACCATTTTTGATCTTGAAAAAGCAAAAGCACGTGCCCATATCTTGGAAGGTTTGAAAAAAGCACTTGATCATATCGAAGCGATTATCAAACTTATCCGGGCAAGCAAAGACGGTGAAAGCGCCAAAGAAGGGCTTATCAGCGAATTTGGATTTTCTCCTATCCAAGCGCAAGCCATTTTGGACATGCGTCTTCAGCGTCTTACAGGGCTTGAGCGCGATAAAATCGAAAATGAACTCAAAGAGATTTTGGCGCACGTTGAATACCTCGAGTCGATTCTCCGCAGCGAAGAAGTGCTCAAAGGAATTATCAAAGATGAGTTTATCGAACTTGTAGAGCAATTCAACATCCCACGTGTCACGGACATCGAAGACAATTACGACGACATTAATATCGAAGACTTAATCCCCAATGAACCGATGGTGGTTACCATCAGTCACCGTGGTTACATCAAACGTGTTCCCCTCGCGTCGTATGAAAAACAGCGCCGTGGCGGAAAAGGCAAAGTTGCCGTAACCACCTACGATGATGATTTCATCGAAAAATTCTATACCTGTAATACCCATGACACCCTTATGTTCGTCACCGATCGCGGACAGCTTCACTGGTTAAAAGTATACAAGATCCCTGAGGGCTCACGTACGGCAAAAGGGAAAGCCGTTGTCAATCTCATCAATCTTGAAGCCGATGAAAAGATTCGTTCAATCATCCCTACAACCGATTTTAATGACAACAAATCTCTCGTATTCTTTACCCAAAACGGTATTGTAAAACGAACGGCGCTCAGTGAATTCTCCAATGTACGCAGCAACGGAGTACGTGCGATTGTTCTGGATGACGATGATGCACTCATTACAGCGCACATTGCAAACGAAGAGACAAAGTACCTCTTTATCGTCACGAAGTTCGCACAATGTATCAAATTTGAAATTGAAAAAACTCGCGATCAGGGGCGAAGTACCCGTGGTGTACGTGGTATCAAATTCAAAGTTGAAGGTGACGTTGTCGTTGATGCCAATATCATCAAAAACGATGAGCAAGAAATTCTCATGGTGAGCGAAAAAGGGATCGGGAAGCGTACAACCGCTGAAGAATACCGCCTCACCAACCGTGCAGGTTCCGGCGTCATCGCGATGAAACTCAACGCAAAAACCGGAACAACGGTTGTCGGATGCCTCATGGTTGATGAAACCATGGACATGATGGCACTCACCAAGGCGGGTAAAATGATCCGCGTTGATATGCAAACCATCGCAAAATCCGGTCGTAACACAAGCGGTGTCTACATCATCAAAGGGGATGACGTTAAAAGCATTTCACGTTGTCCGAAAACAGAAGCGGAGGAAGATGACGAAGGTGAAATAATTGAAGAAAATGGTGGAACGCTAAATTTGGAATAGTAATTGCTTTGGGTTAGATACCATTTAGCCTCTTGAAGGAAGTTAACTATGAAATACTCAGCAGCTTTGGCTTTGCTTTTAAGTATGTCCACTTTACAAGCGGGGATTTTTTCTACGGATGATACGGGGAAAGTCCGTTGTGTCTACAGTGGCACCGAAGGCAACTGTGTTGAACCTTCCCTTGACGCTTCCCATCAGCTTGTTATCACCGTTTTTGGTCAAGGCGTTGCTCCAACCGTAACCGCTTCTCCTGCACAAGCATACGCGCTTGCTAAACGTGCCGCACTTGCCGATGGCTACCGTCAAATCGCTGAGCGCATCAAAGGTGTCCACATTGAAGGACAAGATTCGGTCAAGAACATGATGTTACAACGTTCAACGGTTCGTACTTCCGTGGATGCGATGGTACGTGGCGCCAATGTTATGGACACAACATTCAAAGATGGTTTATGCGAAGTGGAACTCGAAATCGTTCTTTCTTACTCACAGTTTACGCGTTAATCAGCACCTCCGCCCTCATGGGCGATGAGTATCTCATTGGATACCGTCTCGCAACCCACAATTCGGCATTAGTCGTTGACCGAATCAATGTTTCAAAATCTATGACACCTTGCCTTGGAGAAAAAAAAGAAACGTTAATCCTTCCACGTAAACCTTCCCAAACACTTCAAGCCCTTCTCAATAGCAACGAGGATGAATTTATTGAATTTGCAACACAACAAACTATCAAACTTCAAAGTCGCCAAAATATTTCCAATCGCGCGCATAACGCTACGGATTCTATAACCCTGCCAACACGGTGTTATGCTGTCGATTTTAATGATGATTCTGTTACAATTTCTCTATTAAAATAGCTCAAGGGTGTGCATGAAAATCGCAATAGTCGAGGATGATATTAATATGCGAAAATCGCTTGAAATAGCGATGAGCGACTACGGCGAGTATGATGTCCACACGTTTAAAAGCCCTAAAGACGCGCTCAAAAAACTCGATGACACATTTGACCTCATTATCAGTGACATCAATATGCCGGGGATGGATGGAATAGAATTTATCAAAAGCCTCAATGGCAAATTTGAGGTTATCTTCATCACGGGAAACGCCACCCTCACCCGCGCAATCGAGTCCATACAATTGGGCGTCAAAGATTTTTTACTTAAACCATTTGCCATAGAAACCCTTATAGCCGCAATACAACGCAGTGCCAATGTTCAGCAAAAAATAAAAAAAAATGGTACAAAATGCGTCCTCAAATCTGGCAATTTTTTGGGCACTTCACCTGCCTTGGAAAAACTGCTCACGTATATTGATAAAGCGGCGAAAACCGATGCCAGCATTATGCTTTTGGGTGAAAGCGGTGTGGGAAAAGAAGTTTTTGCCTGCCATATTCACGATAAGTCGCTTCGTAGTGACAAGCCTTTTATCGCTATTAATATGGCAGCCATTCCAGAAAATTTGATCGAAAGCGAACTGTTTGGATTTGAAAAAGGATCGTTTACCGATGCCACAGAGACTAAAATTGGTCAGTTTGAACTCGCCAACGGCGGTACGCTTTTCTTGGATGAAATAACAGAAATGCCTTATGCCCTTCAAGCAAAATTGTTGCGCGTCTTGCAAGAACGTGAAATTCGACGTTTGGGTTCCTCAAAAAGCACCAAAATCGATGTTCGAATTATCACGGCAACCAATGCAAATCTACAGCAAAATATTACGGATGGAAAATTTAGAGAAGATCTTTATTATCGCCTCAACACCATTCCCTTGAACATTCCTCCGCTTCGGGAACGATGTGAAGAAATTATTCCCATTGCCACTGCTATTTTGGAACAAAACTGCAACCAATATGGCTTTGCTCATAAAGCATTCGACACCAAAGCCATAGAGGCTTTAGAGCTTTATACATGGCCAGGAAACATACGAGAGCTGATCTCCGTGGTAGAGCGCTCTGCCATTTTGAGCGATACGGACGTCATAGGAGTAGACGATTTATTCTTGGAAGCCAGAGGGTTTGGAAGAGTTTAAAGTGTTCAAAGTCCTCTTGCGATATAATCGCGTTTTTATTTGATATCAATGCTACTTGAGGATTTTTCATGAAACTTTATAATGTTGCCGTAGTCGGTGCAACCGGTGCCGTAGGTGAAGAAATTTTACGCGTACTCGAAGAGATCGATTTCCCCTATGCAAAAATTGTCCCGCTTGCAAGTGCTAGAAGTGCAGGAAATACCGTCAGTTTTAACGATCAAGAACTCGTCATCCAAGAGTTGACGTCAACCGTCTTTGATGAAGAAAAGATAGAAATCGCCCTCTTTAGTGCGGGTGGAAGCATCTCCGCTGAATTTGCCCCGTATGCCGCAGCAGCGGGTGCGGTCGTCATTGATAATACCAGCCACTTCCGCATGGTCGATGATGTTCCGCTTGTTGTTCCTGAAGTAAACCCTGAAGACATCGCACAATGGCGCAATCGCGGTATTATTGCAAACCCTAACTGTTCAACCATACAAATGGTCCAAGCCCTCAAACCCCTTGATACCGCCTACGATCTCGTGCGCATTGATGTCAGTACCTATCAAGCAACCTCAGGTGCCGGAAAATCAGCCATGGAAGAGCTTGTTGAACAAATGCAAGCATTTTTTGCTTTCACTCTCGATGATGTAGAACCAAAAAAGTTTCCTCATCGTATCGCCCTCAATGTTATCCCCCAAATCGACTCTTTTACTGACACTGGGTACACCAAAGAAGAGCTAAAAATGGTCAATGAGACGCAAAAAATTATGCACAAAGAGATCGAAGTAAGCGCCACATGCGTACGTGTTCCAACGCTGCGAGGTCATGCCGAAGCCCTTACTCTGACATTTGACGGTGCCGTGGATGCCCATGAAGCCCGTGAGCTTTTACGTAAATCTCCTAATATTATCGTTCTTGATGAACCCAATGAAAGCATCTATCCAATGCCGTCTCTGTGCACGGATCAAAACGAAACTTTTGTAGGGCGTATCCGTAGTGATTTATACCGTGATAACGTTCTTCATCTTTGGGCTGTTGCGGATAATTTAAGGGTCGGCGCAGCTACCAATGCTGTACGGATTGCCCAGAAATGGGTAGAAATGCAAGGAGCATAAAAATGAATTTTATTGAAAAAATGTTCGAAAGCAGTCTTTGGAGCTCACGCTTTATTATTGTACTTGCGGTAGTGTTTGGATTGGTTGGGGCTATTGTCCTCTTTGCTATTGCCAGTTTCGAGATTTATTACACGACTTCATACGTCATCAATACGTATGCTGCCCATGCACACCCAGAGGGTTTCCATGAAAAAGTAGTTGGCGGAATTATCGGCGCTGTTGACCTGTATCTTATCGGTGTCGTTATGATTATCTTCTCGTTTGGTCTCTATGAACTTTTTATCTCCGATATCGACCCTGCAAAAGATGAGTATGGAAAAGAAAACCAGTTGCTGGCCGTGCACTCTCTTGACCAACTTAAAGATAAAATATCCAAAGTTATTGTTATGGTTCTGGTCGTCGGTTTTTTTCAAAAAGTGGGGCACACCGTCTTTAATGGCGCATTAGAACTGCTTTATCTCGCCCTCTCGATCACAGCGGTTGCAGTAGGTCTTTATTTTTTAAGCAAGGTAGGTCATCATGAGTAAAATTTTTGTCGATGCATGTTTTGGAAAAGAAACGTCGTACACGCCCGTATGGATGATGCGCCAAGCGGGGCGTTATTTGCCGGAGTATATGGCAGTACGTAAACGTGCGGGAAACTTTTTAAATCTTTGCCATGCTCCTGACATGGCGGCTGAAGTCACCCTTCAACCATTGGACATTGTTGGTGTTGATGCTGCCATTCTCTTTAGCGATATCTTGGTCGTACCCAACGAGATGGGAATGAAGCTCGATTTTGTTAATGGAGAGGGTCCCGTTTTTGAAAAACCTATTACCTGTGAAGATGATTTGGACGCTCTCATCGGTGGGGATGAGGCCGCTTCAAAACTCACGTATGTCTATGAAACCATTAAAATTCTGCGTGCGCAGCTCGATGCACGAGAGGACAATAAAGCATTGATCGGCTTTACCGGTGCGCCATGGACATTGGCAACCTATATGATTGAAGGGCATGGGACAAAAACCTACAATGTTTGTAAAAAAATGATGTATTCCAACCCGGAGTTTTTGCATAAAATCCTTCGTAAAGTGACCGAAGTGGTTAAGCTTTACATGGAAAAACAGATCCAATCGGGCATCGATGTCGTGCAAATTTTTGACAGCTGGGCGGCAGCAATTGAGCCAAGTAAGTACGATGAATTTTCATGGAGCTATATGGTCGAAATCGCTGAGTATTTAAAAGAAAAATACCCGCATATCCCCGTCATCATGTTCCCAAAAGGGATCCCTGCATTTTTAGACCACGTCTATGGCAACTTTGACGTTTTTGGCGTTGACTGGAGCACACCAATGGCTCTGGCCAAAGAAAAATTAGGTGACCGCTACGTCCTCCAAGGCAACATGGAGCCCTGCCGCTTGTATTCCAAAGAAGCAACCACCGCATCCGTGGAAGAGATCCACGAGATCATGGAAGGCCGTCGTCACATTTTCAACTTGGGGCATGGTATTCTTCCGGATGTTCCTGTCGAACATGCACAGCACTTTGTCCGCGAATGTCAAAGAGTAAGTAAAAATTCCTAATATGAACACCATTTTCGGACCTGTGCATTCACGCCGTTTTGGCGTGTCACTGGGAATCGATCTCTCTTCATCAACGAAACAATGCAACTTTGATTGCCTCTACTGTGAACTTGCGCCCATGCACGCTATCACACAGCAACACGATACAACTCCCG
>JAUPLR010000047.1 GCA_030836825.1 Campylobacterota bacterium | reverse complement strand
TGCGCAAAAGGTCGGCAATCGTCGCCGCCCCAGCCCAACTGGTCAACGCTGTTGCTGTCGCCTTCAAACCTGCCTTCGTTGTATCGTAAGTAATAGAAACCGGGTGATCATTTCTCAAATCAACACCCAAATTGGTAACACCCGCCGGCATCGCATACGCTGTACCTGCTGCAGTCGCACCAAACTTGACATTCGCACCAACCGCGACGTAACCGCCCGATCCTGGAGCATTAACCATCGAGTTGATTGCACTGACCCCGTCATGACAGCTCAAACACGCCATTGAAGGACTGTTAGGTGTAGCATCACCTGTTGTCCCTCCGACTGTTGTACCGTACATCGTGAACGCGCCTCCTGGTGACGCCTTATTCCATAACGGCGCACCTACGAACGCCGTATTCGCGGCGTGAGGCGTATGACAATAAACACATATCTCATCGTTGTTATCGCCCGCGGCCGCTTTAATCGTCCCCGTTGATGTCGATGATAAGTTGTGCTTGGTACTGGTTATATTTGATGACGCATACGCAGACACCGAACTTAACGCAACCAACGCAGCTACAGATCCAATGATCTTTATTAAAGTAGTCATTTGATGACCTCCTTCTTGTATAGGTTAACTAAATGTATGAGTAACTTTATCCTATTAATTATTAAACTATTATTAAAGTTTATTTTTCGGCTCTTTTAAAAGATAATATTTACTTATGGGGCATTTACAATAACGGATACCCTTTTCTAGGCAAAACACCTAAAATAGGGGAAATCTCAACCTTTTGTTGCGATGAAACCAAAATAAACAATCTATATTTTTTAAAAATAGTTCTCAAGCAATACGCTGGGCCCTATTTTTGATGACAGCGTTTACACACACTAAAAGCGGTTTGCCCTTTGGCTCGCAGCAGAAATATCCCCTCCGATCCATGGGGATCATGACATCCCGAGCAGACCAGCTCTCGTCCGGGACGTGCAGGGTCAGGCTTCCCGCGCGTTGGATGGGTATTGGCTCGGACAAAACTGCTGATGACATGGGCACCCGAAGCTTTTTCAGAGTGACACGTGGTACATAAATCCCAAATCGGCTTGCGCGTGAAAAACATCTCATCTGAGGAGTGGGGATTATGGCAGCGGTTACAGCGTCCGTCACGTACGGGACCGTGTTCCGATTTTCGGGCAAACCAAACTTGCTTTACGTTTTCATGACAGGTAAAACAGACATTCATGATCGGATCGGGGGCAACGTATTTGGATTTTCCCACTAAATCGCTGTTATACTCTCCGCCCTTGCCCGTATGGCACTCCGTACACATGCCGTTTACTGCGGGAGCATGCCCTTTTGCTCGCGTTATCAGACCTTTGTGGCACTTGACACACACGGAGTCTTCCGGATTTTCAAGCACTTCTCCCCGTTTGAGCTGCTTGTCCGTCATCGCATGGCAGGTTTTGCAGAGCTGTTCTTCTTTATCGGAATGAAAATAATTTTTCTTATACCCCGATGGCTCTTCCTGAAATCCCGAAAAAATTTCGGAGCGGTAGTACGCCAAAACAGTACGGCTCTCCTGTTTGACCTCTCCCTTTGCCACCGTAGCGCTCAAACGGTTTTCTCCCATTTTAGCATTCAGCGTCTGGCAATAAACCTGTTTTCCTGCTTTGATATCGCGTATCCATTCTTTTCCATAACCATCGGAAAAAATGATTTTTGTCGCTGTGGGATCGGTGACTTTTACCACTACGGTGACTTCGCTCTCGTCCATAACGCTTTTATCGGCCGGTCGGAGGATCTCCAAGGGTGAAGCAAATAGGTGTAAAGAGGCTAATAGCGGTAAGAAAAGGAGAAAATGAAAGGGGGAATTCCCCTTTTCTGAAGTAAAACGCATTATTTGAGATTCACAATGGGTTTTTCTCGATCATAATGACGGCGCGCGTGACACGCCGGAGCACATGATCCGCCCGTAGGAGTCTCGATGTAACGCAACGGGAAGCTGATCGCACCGAACGTTGTTTTTGTTCGCAGATGGTGCGGATAATCTTTGGTCCCGTGAAAATCATGACACGCACGGCACGTTCGCCCTTTGTCTTTGTTAACGTGGACGAAGTGCATGTTACTGCCCCCGTTACGGAAATTGGTTGCCGTGGTCGTATTGGCATCCATAATTTTTGCCGGCTCATGACACTCAAAACAGATGTAGTTTTTCTCATCAAATGACGAATAAAACGATTCAGGGAACGGCTTTTTCAACATTCTGAGGTTCTCGCTTCCGTGAGGATTGTGACATGAAGCACAATCGCCCCACAAGATCGGACCGTGATGATCGGGATTGTCTTTTAGGTGCTTGTCCATATCGACAAGTTTGCTTCCTTGTTGCGTCATCGTGTCATTGTGGCATGAAAGACACAAATCTTTTGGCGTTTCTTTGATCAACATTTTAGGGGTGTTGGTTCCGTGCGGATTGTGACATTCCAAACATTTTCTTGGACGATCCAATGCGCCGTGCTTGTGGGATACGCTTGAAAGATGCTCTTTTTTATCCACATGGCACATCATACACAAGTCCATATTTCCATCCGCTTTTAACTGGAATTTGAAATTCTCCGTATGGGCATCATGACAGTTAATACACTGATCCTGCACCGGAGGGTGAATGTGTTTGGTATTTTTAAGGAAATGCCCCTTATCCGCGTGACATGACGTACAAAGCTGATTGATGTTTGGGAAACGCAACAGCTTCATGTTGTCAGACTCATGCGGATTGTGGCAGGAGGTACACGCGCCCGCGGATACCGGACCGTGAACAAATTTTTTGGTATCTTTGGCTTCATGGCACTGATTGCACAGCTCGGGTGCATCCATCTTCAAAGCACCGCTTTTACCGTCTTTTTCGGTATGACAAAACGAACAGTCTTTGTCCGCTTTCGCCATGGCATACGGCGGGTGTACTACTTTTTGGGCACTTTTCAGATGCGGTTCAAAACCGTCCGTCGCCGCTGGATTTGTGCTCGTCGCAACGGGTGCCGCGATTGCCGCTATCACCAATCCACCGACCATGGCCAGTGCTATGGCTGTTATGCTTTTGTTTATGGTTTTAAACATCTTAGAGTTCCTTACCTGCTACTAATTAAAAATCAATGCGCATAAATGCTTGAATTATGTACCGCGCGAGTGAGCGATGCTCGTCTTCATAAAGATTGGCAATTCTTAAAAGCTGCGGACGCATCATCCCCTCACGCTCAGGATAAACGATCGGCTTTGCCTGCCCTTTTAAATACGCTACCAACCCATTCTCATCCCCGCTGTAGCGCAACGAAATCGTACGAATCGAGGGACCGATGGCATCAATATCCTTGGCATGGCACATGGTGCATCCGCGCTGGGTAAAAATCGCCTCGCCCGCCGCTTTGTCAACAGCCCCGAACAGCATCGTTCCTCCAAACAAGAGACTAAGAATTAAAATTTTATTTTTCATTTACGCCCCCAAAATTTAATCTATTATAAATACTAATCTTTAGTGTCAAAATTTTATCATAAAGCATTCCCTGAAGTCAAGAAAAGCAGTTACGAATAGATTCAACTCAACCATGCTATCATAACATTACAAAAATCAATAAAGGAAAAAGAATGTTACGAAAACACACTTTGGCATTGGGACTAAGCGTCTGCTTCATCCTAAGCGGATGTAACGACAAAATAGAAGATGCCAATAAGGTATCTGAAGGAACTGCCGCACAGGCGCCCGCAGCGACTATAGCACCTGCAGGGCAAAATCAACACGTGCCT
>JAUPLR010000046.1 GCA_030836825.1 Campylobacterota bacterium | reverse complement strand
ACTGCACCATACGGCAACAAGCCGCAATACCTTTTCAAAAGGGGCAATTCGTGCGGCGAAATGGTTGGTTGGCAAAGGCAACGGATTGTATACTATCGCAGATTGTTTGGAATTGGCCTAAGGAGCACGGATGCGTAGTTTAAATGAAAAATGTGCGGTTATCGGAATATTTGATCACACCGAAGCCTCTAAATTAGCCTATTTCTCGCTGCACGCAATGCAGCATCGTGGACAAGAAGCAGCAGGTATTAGCACGAGCGATGGTGAAAAACTGTATACGATCAAAGATCGTGGGTTGGTGACACAGGTTTTTGACACTCAAAAGCTCAATACTCTCAAGGGAAATATGGCGATTGGACATACCCGTTATTCCACAGCAGGTGATGATTCTATTTTAGACGCTCAGCCAGTATTTGCCCGTTATGATTTGGGTGAAATGGCAATTGTTCATAATGGAAATTTGACCAATGCCAAAGAGGTACGGGATGCCCTGATCAAAAAAGGGGCCATTTTTCAAACCTTTATGGATACGGAAAATTTGATCCATTTGATCGCAAAAAGTGATCAGCTGCATTTGACGGACCGTATTATTGATGCGGTTAAAAAAATCGAAGGCGCATACTCCCTGGTCTTTTTGAGCCGCTCTAAAATGTTTGCGATGCGTGATCGTTTCGGTTTCCGTCCGTTGAGTCTTGGGCGTGTGGGTGATGGCTATGTCGTTGCGTCTGAGACCTGTGCTTTTGATCTGATCGGGGCTGAATTTATTCGTGATGTGGAACCGGGTGAATTGCTCATATTTGAAAAAGGCAAAGCCCCTCAGTCGATCAAAGTTTACGAGCCTACCCCTAAGCACTGTATTTTTGAATACGTTTATTTTGCACGCCCTGATTCCAATGTCTATAACCAAAACGTCTATTCAATGCGTAAAGCAATGGGTAAAGAATTGGCACTTGCCAAGCCCGTAGAAGCGGATATGGTCGTTCCGGTTCCTGATGGCGGTGTTCCTGCGGCTATTGGGTATGCGCAAGCAAGCGGTATCCCTTATGAGATGGCGATTATGCGTAATCACTACATTGGGCGTACGTTTATTGAACCTACGCAAGAGATGCGTGATTTGAAAGTGAAAATGAAACTTTCTCCGATAAATGATCTTATACGCGGGAAGCGATTGATTGTTGTGGACGACTCCATCGTGCGCGGTACCACCAGTCGTCGTATTGTACGTATGCTCAAAGAAGCAGGGGCTTCAGAAGTGCACATGCGTATTTCCAGCCCTCCGACAACCGATCCGTGTTTTTATGGTGTTGATACGCCTGATAAAGACAAGCTAATTGCTTCGAATATGACCAATGAAGAAATTTGCGCTTTTATTGAGGCCGATTCTCTGGCGTATTTGAGCAATGATGCCTTATTGCGCAGCGTGAATGCAGGTGATGATAAGTATTGTACGGCGTGTTTTACCGGCAAATACATCGTTTAAGACCTCACCATGCGGGAACAGATTTTTACATTCGGGCAATATTTGAGTGAAAAATTTGGAACCAAAGTCTCCAAAGTCCCCGTTTCTATTTCCGGTTTTACCTGCCCAAACATCGACGGTACCGTTGCAAAGGGAGGATGCACCTTTTGTGAAAACGACTCTTTTAGTCCGAGTTTGGATAAAGTTAAACCGCTAAAAGGGTTTTTCCTAAATCTTGATTCTGCAGACAACCCCCACCTAGAACAACAACTCCAACAGCTCGAATGGCAGTTTAAGGTGCTTTCCAAAAAGCTGACGCGTGAAAATGAGACCCAAAAATATTTGGTTTATTTTCAAAGTTTCACCAATACCTATGCCCCGCTTAGTACACTCAAAGCGCTCTATGAAAAGGCACTAACGTTTGAAAATGTGGTAGGACTTAGTATCGGGACGCGTTCGGACAGTATCAGTGATGAAACTTTCGCGTATCTTGGCGAACTCTCAAAACGTACGGAATTGTGGATTGAATTTGGTATTCAGTCTATTTTTGATGAGACACTGCTTAAAATTAATCGTGGACATGACAGCCAAAATGTAAAAAAGGCAATTTTAAAAGCCAAGGAATACGGTCTAAACATCTGTGGGCATCTCATCTTCGGTTTACCCGGGGAAGATCGGGAGATGATGCTGCAAACGGCGTATGCAGCATATGATCTAGGGATCGACTCTGTGAAGTACCATCCGCTGTACGTTGTGAAGCGAACGGCTTTAGCAAATGAGTATTCCAGAGGTGAGTTCACCCCTATTAGTGAAGAATTATACTTGGATGTATTGAGTGAAGTTTTGAAGGTAAAGCCCTCTCATGTGAGCGTTCAGCGTATCAGCGCAGGCATTGATGATGAGTCTCTCATAGCACCGCAATGGTGCAGGGACAAAAATAAACAACTTAGGGCGGTTAACCAAGCGCTTAAACACATAGGGCTTAAATATTAGTGAACGACGAGCTGTTCTTTGCTGGTGTAACCGCTGAAGTAATCGGGATAACGTATTGATACGGCAAATTGCTTTCCTTCTTTAGCGCGAAGTTCTTTTGCGATTGTTTTACGAACAGTAACAGAGGCCGGCTTGCTCTCCTCTTTTTTGTACCCAAATAGCCTGCGTATATCTGCATCATTATAATAATCTTTGAATGCGGTGGATTCATAGGAAGATCTCTTCTGTAACATGCTTCCTTTGTTAAAAATTTCGATCTCCAGTTCAACTTCTCCCACATCATAATCACCTGCATTACGAACCGTTCCTGTGTATATTATGGATTCAGTAGAAAGAAATCGGTGATTTTCAACATTTAATAAAAGAACTTTTTTTGTGTACCCATTGATGGCTACCACAGAAAGAAGGAGCACCAAGAATGCAATCATGCTATACGTTGCAATAAAAGAGCCTTTTTGTGAACTATCTTTTTGTTTAAGGGTATGGCTTATAACCCAGATCAATGCGAGTGCAATTAAAATGAAGTCTAAATAGTGCCAAATGGTAAAAGGACTGGTCATCTGCACTGTCCTAGAACCGTAACTCTGTGGCGTTTGGCGTAATGAAAGGGCTGCATAAGAAGTTTAAAGGTTTCGGCGCTTTTTGGCGCAATAGGTCCCTTAACAATAATCGTTTGTCGGCGGAAGGGTAAATACGGGTAAATCTTATTGAGCGGCTTTATCGGGGATATTTTGGAAATACCGACATACAAGGTGCACTCTTTGAACGTTTGTTTTGAGGTATTGTTGATATCCCCTTTTATTAAGAGTGCATCGGTAAACGTGAGATCCTTCACCGTTGTCAGGGTAATGGTGTGTTTGTACATCAGAGCATGCAGTGCGATATAGCCGCCAAAGGGTGCAGTAAGCAAGGTTATAAAGGCTAGGAGAACGAGACTGATCGCAAGAGTCTGTTTGTTTCGAAAGAGTATGGACAATAGGAGTAAAAATAAAAAGAGAAATACAATCCCTCCAAAGAGGAGGTAGTCATAGAGACTTAAAGTATGTAAAAACTCAACGACTTGTTTCTTCATTTTGTCCTAGCGTTTTTCTCCGCAATACCGCTCATCCCAAATCTGCGAGCCAGCTCTTGTTTGACACGATCAGGAGAAATATTTTTGTGTCCCAAGGCAACGAGGACATGGTAGACTAGATCGGCACATTCATAAATAATTTCATCCTCATCGTTGTCTTTGATCGCAAATGAAAATTCACCCGCTTCTTCAACCACTTTTTTGAGTATGGCGTTATCACCCTTGCTTAAAAGCTTTGCCGTCCAGGAAGTTTGGGGGTCGGCATTTTTGCGCGCAAGAATGGTGTGATAGAGCTCATCTATGATTCCATACGCAGCCGTCGTGTCGATTTGTGGTTCACTCACCGTTTCACCGGATTCAACGTCGGTAAAGAAACACGATTTTCGTCCGGTATGGCAGGCAACCCCTTCTTGTCGCACTACGATAAGAAGGGTGTCGTTATCGCAATCGAGCAAAAAGCGTTCAATGTGCTGTAGATGACCACTTGTTTCCCCTTTTTTCCAAAGCCGTTGCTTGGAACGTGAGAAGTAGTGCGCAATTTTGGTAGAAAGGGACAGCTCAAGCGCTTCGCGGTTCATGTACGCCATCATCAAGACCTCTAGGGTTGTCGAGTCTTGAACGATAACGGGAAGCAGTTGTGATTTTGCCCAGTCGATTTGGTTGAGGTTCATAGTATTATTTACCCATTGAACTTATTTTTTGACTGTCACCGCTTTTGCTATCAAGCCAAATATTAGGGGTTGATCCCCCAGGGGTGAGGAAAATCTTCGCGTCTTTATTTTCTTTGAGTGCTTCGTTGAATTTACCTTGTACTTTGATCTGTTCAAGTTTAATCAATCCAGGGGTAAGGGATTGCCCTAAGAGATGATTTGCTTTTGCCTGTGCTTGCGCTTCAATCGTGAGAGCATTTGCGGTTCCCTGCGCTTCAGTCTCTTTTTTGAATGCCTCTTGTTTGGCGCGCTCTACGTCTTGTTGTGCTTTTTCAACTTCTTGCTTAGCCACTTGTACGCGCTCAATTTGATCTTTTACTTTTTGCGGCAGACCAATCTCGCGTAATT
>JAUPLR010000045.1 GCA_030836825.1 Campylobacterota bacterium | reverse complement strand
TAATCGTTTAAATTCAAAGTTTTCTGTAATAGAGTGAACAACGAGAAAGTTTTTCAATAGAATATATATTATGTTAACCAAATACAATTCAGGAATCGTTGGATAGACTTTCAGCATGGAATCTACTAAGCAACAACTTATTGATGATATACAAAACCTTCTTAACCGCTATGAGGGGCTTTCTCCTACCACCATCAATCCTGCCTTACTGGAATTTATGGATCGAGACACTTTATTGAGCATCATCGGTTCACTTCTCAAACAGCAGGAAAATACAAATCAGGATAATCTTGAGTGGCTTGAGCAGTTTAAACACTATCAGTAACTGCTTAATTTCTTTTCTTTAAGCTGTGAATTATGGTTTTGTTATATAATTTCACTATATAACACAATGGTATCACAAGCGGTATCATCAAATTTAATCTAGGAGTTTACTTATGTCGAATGTTGATTTAATTCAATTAACTGAACAAACCAAAAAACTAACGGCGATGATTGTTGAAGATGAAGTTGTTGCAAACGAACTTCTTAGCGCTACCTTCAAAAATTTCTTTGCGGATGTAACATCGGCCTTCAACGGCACTGAAGCACTACGTGTCTATGAAAAAATCAATCCGGATATCGTTTTTGTTGATATTGTTATGCCTGAAATAGACGGGATAGAACTTGCGCGTCGTATTCGTGCTATCAATCCATCCCAAATCATTATCGTTATCTCTGCGAGCAATGACATTCAGAAAATTTCTGAATCAATTGAAGTTGGTGTTAACAGCTTTATCCAAAAGCCGATCGATACGAAAAAGATTTTGGAAATGCTTCAAAATATTACGGCTATGATCGCAAAACGTAAGAAAATTGAAACAAAAACATTTTCTATCTCATTACCTCTTGATGTATATGAGCTAGTGGATGATAATGCAAAAGCTGAGAGTATCTCAAAAAATGCTGTTATTATCCGTGCATTGCGTTCGTTTTACAACGATTAATTTTAGCCCCCTCTCCTGTCATTAAGATCTGTAATTTTTTTACAGGTTTTAGTTTTATTTTAGTTATCATTTACTATAATTTCGGCTCAGGAATTAATCCTTCCTTTAAAACCATGTTCACTTTTAAGTGGCTCCATCATCTAACGGTTAGGATTCCAGGTTTTCATCCTGGTCACAGGGGTTCAAATCCCCTTGGAGTCACCACTGCTTCTTGTTTGTTAAAAACAACTCTTGATAATTATAAAGAACACAAATCTCCTATAAGTTTTACTATTTGACTTAAATAGACCAAATTTAACCAATATTTTTATGCATTTCACCTATATCGTGAAAAATAGAGTATTATTCTATATTAAGTTTTAATTCTGATAGAAAGGGTTGTCGCTACAGCACATGAAGATTAAAAAAGATGATCTTATTACAATTGAAAGTCCAAATGGAAGAACGTTGGGTGAATGTTTGCACGATGAATTTTTATCCATTCGTATGATTCATGGGCAGTTTGTTTCAACATTGCATATCAAAGACAAGCCGAAGCGTATGTTGCGCGATGAAGCGCTGGAGTATTACACTAAAAAATTAAGATCTGCATGGGAAAATAGGTAATGAGCTTGCTTTCTTATAATTTTGCGCGACGTTAAAACCTCTGCTCCGGCTCTTTCAAATTTAACAGCTCCTATTTCGCTCCCTTGTAACAGTTCTGATGTATTTTGCGGGAGTTTTCTTAAGATTAAATACGTGAATTTTACCCAAGTTCGATAAAATAACGAAAAAAAAGGTCATACTCGATGGAATTCAAGATCGATGCCACCTGCGGTAATGCACGTGCATGCACCATCACTACGGCACATTCGACGATACAAACTCCGATTTTCATGCCTGTAGGGACGGTGGGGAGCGTTAAATCACTCGATATGTATGATATGGATGATATCTTAGGTGCTCAGATTATTCTTGCTAATACCTATCACACCTATTTGCGCCCTGGCGACGAAACCATCGCACACATGGGAGGATTGCACGGTTTTTCGACCTACCCCAAAAGCTTTCTCACGGACAGCGGTGGATTTCAGGCGTTTAGTCTCAGCGATATCTCTAAGCCAACCGAATCAGGTATCGAATTTAAAAGCCACATTGACGGTTCCATGCACTTTTTTACCCCTGAGAAAGTAATCGATATTCAAAACAATCTGGGCAGCGACATTATGATGATCCTCGATGATCTCGTAGCTCTTCCGGCAACCCAAGAACGTATTAAAACTTCTATTGAGCGGACCACACAATGGGCAAAACAATCCATAGAGTATTTTCGTCACAAACAATCGCTTGAGATTGGTACACAGCAAAATATCTTTGCCATTATCCAAGGGGGAACCGATTTGGCGTTTCGTACGCAATCGGCAACCGAGTTGTGCGCCATGGATTATGATGGATTTGCTATTGGAGGGCTCTCTGTCGGAGAGTCCAATACTCTCATGTACGATACGGTAGAGCATACGACACCGCTCATGCCGTTTGACAAACCGCGCTATCTTATGGGGGTAGGAACACCTGAGGATTTGGTAGAAAACATTGAGCGCGGTGTCGATATGTTCGACTGCGTCATGCCAACACGCAATGCTCGAAACGGTACGCTGTTTACCACCTACGGGCGTATCAATATCCGTGGAGCGAAGTTCAAGCTCGATAACCAACCCATTGATCCTGCGTGTGAATGTTATACGTGTAAACGTTACAGCCGCGCCTATTTGCATCATCTCTTTCGCTCAAAAGAGTTGACCTTTTTCCGTCTCGCATCGTTGCATAACCTGCACTATTATTTATGGCTAGTGGGTGAAGCCCGTAAAGCGATCATCGCAGGAACATTTTCTGAATTTAAAAAGGATTTCTATGCACGCCGTCAAGCCTAAAATTGACCTTGGAGTCAATATTGATCATATTGCCGTATTGCGTGAAGCCCGTAAAATCAATGATCCTGATCCGCTCATGGCATTGGCTGTTTGCGCACAAGCGGGTGCCGATCAAATCACCATTCATCTACGTGAAGACCGTCGTCATATCCATGATGATGATGCCCATCGCATTATTGCCTCTTCTCCCATTCTCGTAAATTTGGAGTGCGCTATTGATCCGGAAATTATTCGTATCGTGACCGCTTTGCATCCCCACCGTGCGACGCTCGTTCCCGAAAAACGTGCAGAAGTAACCACGGAGGGCGGCTTGGACGTTATGGGCAGCTATGAAACGATATTAAATACTATTAAGACACTGAAGAGTGCTGAAATAGAGACATCTCTCTTTATTGATCCGACACTCGAAGCCGTCGATCTTTCGCATAAACTAGGGGCTCAATGGGTGGAATTACACACAGGAACGTACGCAAACCTCTATGCAATGCGTTACAGTGCCCTGCCTCATTCGCATCATGCAATTGATGAACTACGACTCACCCGACATGAGTTGGATGAGCGGTTAACGCAAGCGCTTGACGCGATAAAAAATACTGCTGAACATGCTCATAGTCTGGGATTGAAAGTGGCGGCCGGACATGGACTTAATTATCAAAATGTTATGCCAATTGTTGCCATAGATACGATTACCGAACTTAATATCGGACAAAGCATCATTGCACGCTCAATATTTACAGGTCTTAGTTCTGCCGTAAAAGAGATGAAAAATCTATGTCAGCGCTAAAACGTATCGCCATCAGTGTCGGTGATCTCAACGGCGTAGGATTTGAAATCATCCTCAAAGCCCATGAGCACATCAAAACGCTGTGCGAACCGATGTATTGCATCAACTACACGATGGCGCACCAAGCGGCAAATTTACTCAAGAGACAAATTCCTAATGATTTTCATCTGTATAAAGTGTCCGGTGAGTTTGCAATCATCCCTGGAGAAGTTTGCGCACCCAGTGGAAAATACAGTTATGATTCGTTTGTAAGCGCTGTTAATTTGGCTAAATCAGGTGCCGTAGATGCGATCGTGACGCTGCCTATCCATAAAGAAGCATGGAAGATGGCAGGGATCCATTACGTGGGGCATACGGACGCTTTAAGAGATATATTTAACCAAGAAGCGATTATGATGCTTGGGTGTGAAAAAATGTATGTGGCATTGTTTACAGAACATATCCCCCTGCGGGAGGTTATTGCCCATGTTAATGTTGCTGAGTTGAGGGATTTTATGCTCCGTTTTTATACCAGTGTCCCAGTTGATTCTATCGGTGTTCTTGGGTTGAATCCACATGCGGGTGATAATGGTGTGCTTGGGGAGGAAGAGAGATTTATCGAACAAGCGATCAGCGAAGTAAATGCCCATTTTGGTAAAGAAATTTTTGTCGGACCTTTGGTTCCTGATGTTGCATTTACCCCCCATCAAAGATCACGTTTTACTCATTTTATTGCCATGTATCACGATCAGGGATTGGGACCGTTAAAAGCGCTTTATTTTGATGAGAGTATTAATGTCTCTCTGGGACTTCCTGTCATCCGTACCTCAGTAGACCATGGCACCGCGTTTGACATTGCCTATAAACACAGAGCTACAACGGTTAGTTACGTGAATGCAGTTCATGCGGCACTTACTTTCATAAAGGATTAACAGTGGCCTCCGAAGCGGAAGATCAGATTATCAATGCTTTAAATAGCTTTTTACCTGCAAATCTCTACGCGTTGGACTTTACGGCTGAGCACTATAAGAAGCTTTTGGATATCTTGAACATTTCGGATGACGAAAAGATTTTTGAGGTCAAGAGAGGGACCTTGGCTGAAGGGCTTGTGGAATATTTCAAATTAAGCCATCAAAATATTTCGGTGAAGCTTTCCTTACAGAACTGCTTGATGACTAAATATTTTCTGGACGACTCAGGTTCTGTAGAATTCGACCGCTTGCTGTACCATAACTCGAAACTTCTAATGACTGTAGCACATGAAAAAAATAATTTTTATGTTCTTCCTTTTTTGCTATTAATACCGGCAGAAATAAAAGATACATTATTCAAGCTTTATTTGGACAAACAGATGCCAATTGACAAGGCACGCCATCTTACCCGCCAACAAGTACAGCCAATATTCAATCTTAGCGAAAGAGACATTGTTTTCTTTTTACGTGGACGCATGTGGATACGTTATTTTACCCCTCCTAAAAACGTACCCGACGGAAAAGATAAGCGGTTTGCCGGCGAATCTGCAGAGCAGCTTGATGCTATGTATAAAAGGTATTTTCCAAAGGGTATGTGGAAAGATATTGAGTCCATTCTGGGGGAAGTTCTTGAAGAAAAGCTAAATTTTTCCATAATAGACAATGCAACGTTTTCCAAAACATTTATTCCCGTCTTTCGAGGGATGATAGAGATCCTTCTCATTGACGTTATGAGCCCAAAAGATTGTGATAAAATAGAAGGCCTTACAGGCTATATTTTACGTATTCATTTCGATAAAATTCTCCTCTATACCGCAAAAAATCTTTTACTGTTTGTCGAGAATAGGGACAAAAATGCGGAGATTTTTATCAAAGAATTCTCCGACGATACGCTTATTGACAGTAGCGGGAAAAAAACAAAGAAGTATGCCATCGTCGACGAAAAGCAGCAAACATGGAACTACGTTACCATTTTGTCCATTTTATTGCAGTATAAACAAGCAAAGCTACGGATCATTTCACAAAATAAGATTTTAGCGGACATAAAAGAGCAGCTAAAACAGTATGATGAAAATTTAACCTCTGAAAAAAACAATCAAGTATTGCAAGAAAAAAAGGTGGAGTCTATCGTCAAAAAAATCGCTGACAATGAGTTAAAAAACTTTAAAAACAAAGAAGAGAGTGATCTTTCCCAAATAAAGATTCATAAAGATCTTTTATCCGCAAAAAGGGTAGAAGAAAATGAGCTTTATCTGATTAAAAACCGCATCGCCAATACAACGATTGAACTCACACGACAGCAAAAAAAATTGAAACATGAATCAGAAGCCAAAACCATACTTAACGACCAAATTGAACCGCTTATAGAAACGTATAATCGGATTGCAAATGCCCTAGCGTTGGTGCTGACCAAGCGTTAAAGTTAAATTCCTTGTGTCTTTATGAAAGTCGGTTTTTGTAATCCTCGTATCCAAATTCATGAACAATTTTGAGCCGATCATCTTTGGTCCACAGGGCAATCGATGGAAGTTTTATACCATTGAACGTCGTATTTTTGACAAAGGTATAGTGTATCTGATCTTCAAATATAATTTTATCGCCCACTTGCAACGGTGCATCAAAGGAGTAATCTCCCATAATATCACCTGCTAAACAGGTATTTCCACCCAAACGGTACGTATGTGCTTTTTCCCCTGCTTCACCTGAACCGCGGATCATGGCACGATAGGGCATCGCAAGGGTATCTGGCATATGTGCTTCTGCGGAGGTGTCAAGAATGGCGATGTTCATTGCGTTATGCATGACATCAAGCACAGAAGCTACCAATGGCCCCGTTTGCCAACCAACCGCTTCTCCCGGTTCGAGATAGATGGTAATATCGTTGTGACGTGCTTTGAACGCACGAATGACTTCTATAAGGCGGTCAACATCATAATCCACTCTCGTAATATGGTGCCCTCCTCCGAAATTAACGTATTTTAATCCATCAATGTACGAACCGAATTTTGACTCAAAAGCTTCCAATACCCCCTCGAGCGCATCGACGTTTTGTTCGCACAGAGCATGAAAATTGAGACCATCCAGTTTGTCCAGTAAGGATTCGTCAAAATTGGCTATTGTGGTCCCCAAACGGCTGTAAACACCGCAGGGATTGTATAAATCAACCGGAGAAGAAGAATACTCAGGATTAACACGCAATGAAACAGTGAGGTTAGGATTGATAGCCTTGACTCGATCATAATATCGATGAAACTGTGCCGGAGAATTGAAAACGATATCATTACTGATACGGGCGATTTCATCGATTTCGTCTTCTTTAAAAGCGGGTGAATAGGTGTGCACTTCTTTGTTCATCTTTTCACGTGCCAGCTTGGCTTCGTGCAATCCGCTGGCAGTACACCCTTGTAAATAGTGCCCTACAAGATCAAAGGTTGACCACATCGCAAAGCCCTTAAGTGCCAAAATAACTTTAGCCCCCGACTCTTTTTGAACACGATCTAAAAGCTGTAAGTTCTTTTCCAGCAAGGTCTCTTGACAAATATACATAGGAGTATGGGGAAGTTTGGAAAAATCGACATCTGCCATTCAAAAATCCTTGAAATTTTAATGGCGTGATTGTAGCATAAATAGGGATATCAGGCGGTTTCAAATCCACCGGTTACTTTGATATGCCATGGCTCATAACGAACACCAAAGATATTATTTGCGGTATAACGAATGGCGATATAACCACCATCATGGAGTTTTTTGAAAACGTCGGTCTCTTGAAACTTTTCCGTAAAATTGTATTGACCAAGCCCTACTTTTCCAATATCAAAATCTCCAACGCTGTGAAACGTAAAACCCGGAGGGGCAATAGAGTTTGAGGCAACACGAAGATCCCCTCCCGCATTGGCGATTTTTTTGACAAACAAGAGGAGCTGCTTAACCGGCAAACGAACACCTGAGGTAAGTACGAGATCCTTACCTATAAGACGTTTGATCTGTGCGTATTTTTCAGTTGCGGCACCTTTCATTAAGAAGTGCCCCGTTTTATCAACATAAACAACATCTTTTTTAGGGGTTACTACCGTTAACTGAGGAACGGTTCGCTCGCCAAAAAAGCCATATTTACGGGGGTCACCATAAAAAATGGATTCGATAAAGGCTATCTCTTCTTTGGTAAGCGGTTTTTTACAGCGAGAGGCAGTTTTAAGAAGTTCATCAAAGCTTAGGATATTAAATTGCACATAACCGACTTGATTTTGAACAATTGTGAGCTTATTGAGCAGTGAAGTTACGATCGTATCAACACTCCCGCCCGTAGGCATAGTATCAATTTCTTCAAAATTTCCCCATAAGGCACTGCCGGCAGAGAGGGCACTTAGCGCCATAAACGTTCTTCTGTCCACTTCTTCAAATCCCCTATAAATAATTAAGCACATTGTAGTGTAAATATTGGAATTTATGCCCAATTTTACACTTATTTATTAATCGGTTTAGCAAATTTGATTCCACAATTCCTTCAACTCATAATTTGTGATAAAATGGTTCGAATATGAAAGGATTGGCATGAGTAAGCGTCGTATGTATTTTGCGGATAATCTATACTCATCTGACCCGCTCAGCGCAAGCAAGATGATACATAATTTTAATTATGCTTTGGAAGAGACTCCGGAGATACTATGGCGATTGGATATGTTTGTAACGTATGGCATTATTGTACCGCATGGAGCATGGAATGTTTCGGGGTTTACTGCAAATATGGCGTATCGCGTTTTGGCGGGATCTCCCGTTGATACGGTTGTGGTTATAGGCCCCTCCCATCACGTTGGGTTTAAAGGGATAAGCGTTGCCAAAAATGACTCTTTTGAAACACCGCTGGGGGACATACGCATAGATCAAAAACTCGTTGATTATTTTGAAAACAATTTTGACGTTACCCATTACCCGTTGGCGCACAGAGAACACAGTACCGAAGTACAGATGCCTTTCATCCGACATTATCTACCCAATGCAATGGTGATTGAATTGGTGTATGGATTTGCAACGGTTGAATCACTCGAACCCATTGTAAAATACCTTTTGGAAAATCGACGGTATGCTGTGGTGATGAGTACGGATTTGAGCCATTTTCATACGCAAGAGGATGCTAATTTTCTTGATATGCAGTGCATTGAGGCAATTACGCGTGGTGATTGTGAGCTGTTAAAAGATGGTTGTGAGGCATGCGGATCGATTGGTGTCGAAGCGTTCTTGTTGGCTGCTCAAAAAGAAAATTTAGAGGGGCTATTGCTGGACTATGCAACCAGCGCCGATACCAATGACGATACGTCGAGTGTCGTGGGATATATGAGCGCAATTTTTCAGGAAAAATTATAATTAAATCTTGTATTTAAGAATGCGTGGACTATAATAAAACCGTACAATTATCAAATACGAGGCTCTTATTAAATGTCAGTAACAGATACGTTTATTGGAAGACAGCCTATTTTAAATGCAGAAGGCAAGTGTGTTGCTTATGAACTCTTGTATCGCAGCAAAGGGGCTACTAGGGCTGTTTTTGAAGACGATACAAAAGCCACTACTCGCGTCATTATTAATTTGGTTCATAATATTGGCATATCCTCGATTATAGGAGATAAAGCGGGCTACATCAACGTAGATGATCATACCTTGCTTAGCGATACGCTTCTCTCTGTTCCTAAAGAACAATTTGTTTTTGAGATTTTGGAGTACACAAAAATGTCGGTTGCCATTGTCGAGCGCGTACGTCAGCTTCATGATTTTGGGTATCGTTTTGCCCTGGATGATTTCTCCTGTAACAGCAAAAATATAGAATATTTTAAAGCACTGTTCCCTTTTATAGACATTATAAAAATAGATTTATTGGAAAAACCAGCGTGTTCAATTGAAGAAATCGGTCAAAAATTCAAACCGTATAACGTTGTATTATTGGCAGAAAAAGTTGAAGACATGGAGACTTTTGAACGGTGCAAAAAGGCGGGATTTGACCTTTTCCAAGGTTATTTTTTTGAAAAACCAACCGTTGTAGAAGGTAAGAGTATAGAACCCTCCGTAATTAACGCGATAGATATGATCAACATACTGTACACGACCACCGACATGAATGTGGTATCCCAAAAATTCTCTCTGTATCCGGAGCTTACGTTTAATTTGCTGCGCTATATCAACTCATCGAAGTACAGTTTTAAAAAGGATATCACGAGCATCAAGCAAATCCTCAATCTTTTGGGACCATCGCGTTTACGCTCTTGGCTGAGTTTATTTTTATATGGCAGTACAAAAGAGCGAATTTTTCAAGAGGCGATTACGGATGCAGCAAGATTTCGGGCGAATATGATGAGCGAATTGGTTAGCGCCCATGGCAAACCGGAATTAGCAGATGAGGCTTTTTTAACAGGAAGTCTGTCTCTCATTGATACGTATTTGCAGATTGATATGCATGAAATTATCGAAAAAATTCAGCTCAGCAAATCGATTGAAGAGGCTCTTTTAAAGAGAGAAGGGTATTTTGGGAAGTTTTTATCGATTACCGAAAAGCTGGAAAAAACAGATCGAATCCAAAGCGTGATTGAACATTTAGCTCCGAAAATCAATTTGTCTCCGGTTCAACTGTATGCGCTTTATTGTAAGTCTAGCGATATCGCCTGTATCGTAGAAGCCAAATAGAGATTTTGCGCTAGAAAGAAATCTCTAGCACTCCAGCTCACGAACGTTCCATGGCAAGCCCTGGGCATTCATCTCTTCCATGAAAAAATCCGGGTCAAGCTGTTCCATGTTGAACACACCTTTACCGCTCCACTTGCCTTCAATCATTAGTTTTGCGCCAATAACTGCAGGAACGCCCGTAGTGTAAGAAACGCCTTGCGCTTTTACTTCAGCGTAGCACTCTTCATGGTCTTTGACTTGATAAATATAAATTTTTCGTTTTTTACCGTCTTTTAGGCCCTCGGCTACGATTCCGATGTTGGTTTTACCCTTGGTGCGAGGGCCTAATGACGCAGGGTCAGGCAACAAGGTCTTCAAAAATTCCATCGGAACGATCTTCATCCCTTTGTGCTCGACTTCTTTGATGCCTAACATCCCGACATTTTCAAGGCATTTCATGTGCGTGAGATAGCTTTGACCAAACGTCATAAAGAAACGGATACGCTTAAGCCCTTTGATGTGCTTGACCAAAGATTCCATCTCTTCATGATAGAGCAGATAACTGTCCTTTGGACCTACTTCGGGATAATCCCACACTTGCATAATCTCCATAGGCTCGGTTTCGATCCATTTGCCATTTTCCCAATAACGCCCTTTTGCACTCACTTCCCGCAAGTTGATCTCAGGATTGAAATTGGTTGCAAACGCATAACCATGATCTCCTGCGTTACAGTCCAAAATATCAATCGTATGAATCTCATCAAAATAGTGTTTTTGAGCGTACGCACAAAAGACATTGGTGGCCCCAGGATCAAATCCGCTTCCCAACAATCCCATGATGCCCGCATCTTTAAAGGCTTGATCTTTTTCCCATTGGAGTTTATACTCAAATTTTGCTTCATCGGGATGTTCATAATTTGCCGTATCCAAATAGGGTGTATGGGTCGCGACACACGCATCCATAATGGTTAAATCTTGGTACGGAAGGGCTACATTGATTAAAATATCAGCCTTAACGCGTCTTATAAGCTCGATTACCTCTTGGGTGTTGTCTGCATCAACCGTTGCAATTTCAAGTGCGCCTTTTGGCAATTCACTTTGAATCTCTTCACAGCGCGTTAACGTACGACTTGCGAGAATGATGCGATCAAATGTAGCGGTGTTCATGACACATTTGTGCGCAACGACACGCCCTACTCCACCTGCACCAATAATCAACACTGTTGCCATAAATAACTCCTCAAATGATAATAAAAGTAAGCAATTATAGTCTAACCTCTCTTACGATAGTGTTACACACCCATAAGCAGCGCTCAGAGTCAAAGTCCAAATAAAGGCAAGCATAGCAAGAGACACAAAGACCAAAGCAGCCCCGGCGTCTTTGGCGCGTTTGGCAAGTTCATGATGATCTATCGTGACCAAATCCACCGTCCGCTCGATAGCACTGTTGATAATTTCTGCAATAACAGGAATAAAAAGAGACGTCGCTAAAACGGCCTTATAATAAAATTGAATCGGTAAGAGACAGGCAGTGATCATTCCGCATACAAATAAAACAATTTGCAACCGAAACGACGGTTCATTGCGTGTTACTTCGACAAGACCTTCCAGCGCATAACGTGTATTTTTGAACAATGTATATTTTGGTTTATTGAGGGACATAACCTTCCTTTGGTACTAAGATATAGGAATTATGGTATTCATCCTAATACCGTGCTCCATCCCTCATAATTTCCATGCTCTTGCAATACAGCATCGTAGAGCATCAAAGTGGTCTCTTTGACTTGTTCCGGCGTTATAGATTCGGTTTTAACCACTATAGCCCCATAGGTATGATCGCTATCGTTATCTTCGACATACTCTTTGAGAGCAAAGCCATGAGCGCTAAGGGATTGCAAAAAACGCTCTAAGGCGCTTTTGGTTTGAAAATAAAAATAATGTTCCACTTCACGCTCTAAAGATAGATCATCCCCCGCTTCGAGAAGCGCATCAATGGTTTGACGATTTTGAATCGTTAACGTCACATATGGGTCAGGATACAGACGCTCAAGATACAGTTCCCATTTACTGTCTCTCGCAGACGCGCGCTCGTAGGGGTAGGACCGATGCCGTCCCATCGTCTGAGCCACTAAATGTTCGAATACTTTTGGAGAAGCAGCATAGAAGTACATCTCGCACCATCCGTCACGGGCAATGGTTCCGGCATAGGGAGCATCTAACTGTGACTTTAGGGTTTCGACGAGGTCTGTACGAAAAGCAATAAAATCAGCGTCAAGAGGATCGTCGTTCTTGACAAAAAGCCATAATACATAGGGTTTTTCAACTTGCGGAGCATCATCAAACAAAGAAAGATCAACCTCGCAACGTGCCTCCAGTCCATCTTCATCGGTAAATTCATAAAATTCAATCATGCATCATTCCCTATTTTTTTGATATTTTATCGAAACATCTACTATTCGGTAGTGTAGCTTTGGTGCAGTTTGACTCTATGGGCTAAATCAACCACTTCTTTGGCAGATACCTTATGATGATGTTGATCGGGCTGAGTCAGAATTTGCGTAAATAATTTCATTTGGACAATTGCTTCATTGGCTACATTTTCCAGATGCTCACGCAGCTCACGATGCTCTTGTTTTTCATACCCCTCGAGAGTCACTATCAATTCTGAGAGTTGACTTTTCGCGTGAATAAATTCTTTATGCAGGAGTTGGGCAGAACCAAATAAATGCCCAAGCGGCTTCATGGATTCACTGAGCTCTTTGCTGTTTTGGTTCATTTCGCGCATATGATTAGAGGAAAGAACCATTTGCTGCATTATAAGTTCACTTTGTTCTCTGGAACCTTTGAGTATTTTTTCGTTTTCCAGCAGCGTGGTCACAATTGCCTCACTCTTTGAACCTATGGTCTGTATGTGGCGTGAGAACTCATGGATAATACGGGTAAACTCATGCTCAAGATGGCCAAGGACTCCTTCCATGGAGTGCGATTTAGCCAACTTTTCGAGAAGTATTTTGACGTGTTCCAATTCCTCTTGATAGGTCTTTTTATCCTCAGCAGAAATCTTTGCGGCATTTTTAAGCTGGTTAAAATGATCCTGTTCCGAAATGCGCAATAAATCAATATGGCGATGAATAACATTGTCCAGACTCGGCAATTCATTAAGGGTAAATTCTTCAAATTTTTCCATCGATACTTGCTGTTTTGCCATGATAGATTCGATTTTTTGGATAAATAATTTTTGGTTGCTTTGAATAACGTTAAGGGCATCAATCTCTTCTTTAAAAAGAGTTTTAAGCTGTACTTGCGTAGAGTCTTCCATCTGGGTAACTTGACCTAATCGCCCATTAACCGCACTAAAAAGTTTTTTGAGTGCCCCCAGTTCATCATCAATATTTTGAATACGAAGATTGTCTTCATGTTGATTGGCTACTTGCTGTGTTTGGCTCATAACGCTCATTATGGCAGAGAAAATGACACCGACAATAACGGTAAGCAGCGATTCACGAAGCGCCAGCAACCACCCCTCACTCTCACCCATCATGACAAAATGAAGCAGCCCCATGATCATGCCAATACCAATAACAATAGGGGTATAATTTATTTTATTACGATCTTTATATACGTTAATATGACGTAAAAAAAGCAACGACATCATGGCAATAGCAATCAACAAATCAATCTGCAGCATTACCCAGCTCCTTTAAAATAATAGACGAGAGTTGTGATGGATCAGTGACCAAGTAATCACCCTCTCCATGGTCACTAAATCCCCAAGCCGCAAAGATACTGCTGATATTAGCATTGCGTGCAGCATCCATGTCTTTTGTATTATCACCAATCATCCAGGCTCGGTCACGTGAGGGGACGAAACCATGCTGTTCCAAATGCATTTCAAGCATCGCGGGATGGGGTTTTGGAAATGGAACGTTGTCTGCACCGATAATATGGGTAAAATAATCAGAGAGTTGCAAGTGAGAAAGCATCCTTTTTGCAAATATACTCGGGGCATTCGTAGCTACGCCCAATATACACCCCTGAGTATGAAGTATGGATAATGTTTCAGCAATACCGCTATAAGCACGTACATTTTGGATGCATTGCGTGTGGTAATGTTCTTCAAATAATGCTTCGGCATGTACGTCATAGTGTTCGGTTTCATAAAATAAAAACGCCAGATTACGTTCTCTTGCGTTAATGGCATCTATCACAAATTGCTCAGTAAGATCGTCTAACCCATAGTACTGTTTTCGAACATAGTTGATCGAGAGGGTGATGTCCTTGGCAGAGTCGATCAACGTCCCGTCCATGTCGAAGATCACAATACGCTGCATCATCGCATCTTTTCAAACAGCTCTTTGAGTGTTTGTACAAACAATGGGTGATCATTAGGACAACGCGCCACACGATACTGCGTAAATCCAAGTTCATGAGCAATTTCTGCATATTCGATCGAGAGTTCAAAATCGGTTTCAGAATTATCAATCGTAAATGCAATAGGGACAATAATCACTTTTTTCTTTGTCAGAGTATGCAACATTGATTCCAGTGAAGGCTCCAGCCATTTCATCGGACCTACTTTGGACTGATACGCTAAATGAACACCGCGAAAGTAGATTCCTTCACGGTGAAATATATCTTTCATAATCTCTACATGGGCGGCTACTTGACGTTGATACGGATCGCCTTCATCCACAATTTTTTGCGGTAATCCATGCGCCGAAAAGATGAGATCGAACTCATGTGAGTCGTCTCCTCCTAAAGCGTCTTTAATAAGCGCTAAAAGACATTCATTATATGTTGCATTGGTAAAAAAGTGCTTTATTTCCACCATGATCGGGAACCAACCGATAGAACGTGCGGTAGCTTCAAAGTCATCGATAGAGGACGCCGTTGTGGTACTGGAATATTGTGGATACAGGGGAATCAAATAAACTTTTTGAATCCCCTGCTCTTTTAGTTTGGTGCATACTTCTTGCGCCATAGGCGGAGTGTAGCGCATCACAAAATCGACAACAATCTCCTCGCCAATCTGGGACTGAAGCTTCTCTACCAAAGATACGGTATGATCAACAATGGGAGATTTTCCACCAATACTACGATATATTTCTTGTGATTTTTCAGTACGTGTCAGGGTGATAATACCGGCTATTAGGCGTCGTAAAAGGGTACTTTTAGTACGGATAATTGCGGGATCATTGAACATATTGGTTAAAAACATCTCTACTTCACGTAGATTATTAGGTCCCCCCATGTTAAGAAGAACGATTGCTTCCTTCATTTTACCTCGATTAACTGTCTGTTTTTATTCGTAGTGTACCATAACGCTCTATGAAATAAGTGAATTATAATAAATCATAAAGGTTTTTAGTTTATAATGAACACAGAGTGTACTAAAATAATACCTACTAGCAAGGAGGACGGATGATTAAAAGATGTTTAGTCCTGTCGTTATTACTTCTTAATAATGTACTTCTTGCGGATGCGAACCAGAGGCGTGAGCCATCCCTCTTTTTGGAGTATGAACGCGAAGTCTCTCGATCTATTGATCCTACCCACGACGAACCTAACCCTTTTAAGAAGGTAGTTGCCCCCATCGCACCAAAAGCACCGGTAACTCGCGCACTTGTTATAAGTGAACCCGCCAAAACAGTACCTCCAATTGAAAAACCAGAGATCGGGAACGATGCGCTCCCCTTTCTCGTAATCAACAAACCTGTTGCGCCGGCAAGTGAAGTGGCTCTGAGCTGCCCCAATCCTATTGCGGTAAAAGATCCCATCGCTAAAACGGAAGATGAACCAAAAAAGTCTTTATTTGAAAACTTACGTTCAGCAAAAGACCGTGTGATGGCACGTGCAAAAGAATTATTAGGTACCCCTTATGGATTTGGTAACAAAGAAGCCTCACAAACGGATTGTTCCGGCTTTACGCAACAAGTTTTCAGTCAATTTGGCATTTCTTTGCCACGCAGTGCCGCAGAACAAGCAGTCTATGGAAAAGAAGTGGACAGCAATGATTTGCAAGTAGGTGATTTGATGTTTTATCGAACGTACAAAAATGAACCTTCGCATGTGGGCATCTATGCGGGAGATGGACAGATTATTCATGCGTCCTATAAAAACAAACGTGTTCAATACGATGCTATCAATAAGGGGTATTACAAACAGCGTTTCTTGTATGCGAAACGGCTTTCCCTCAATCATTATGATTCCTCAAACGAGTAGTCAAAATGTCAGCTCTTTATTCTCTTCTTGATAAACATTGGCTCTGGAGGGAGATCAACAGTAAGCTTAACTTGAGCGGTCCTGCCTACTCTTATTGGAACGAGAGTCGCCATATCAAACTCAATCGCTACGTTTTTATCGAGAAAAACACCCTTCCTCAAAAATACGAACATATCGAACTTTCCTTGACTGATCTTTCAGGATGGCTGCCGACGAACTATGCGGCATCGAGCCTAAGCATGGACAGCCATATATTTGCCTATAAAAAGATGCGTTTATACAATCAATTCGAATACAAATACGTCAATGAGATCAAATTTGTCAATCTCAAACGTTTTTTTACCGAAAACGGCATTGCGCTTACGAAAAAGAGCTATGTTCATCTGGCACGTTTAAATGATTTGGTTATTACTGCTGATTCCCGTTTTTATCGCATTGATGATAACTATGGGGTTGTTGTTTACGACTGACGTTTAGCCCATCGTGGGAAAAAACGTGAGGGTGAGATTGTTTCATCCAGCGGTATCCCCAATACGAGATATTTTGTTAATCGTTTGGCCAGATACGGCGCTAAAACAAATCCATATCCTCCTGAACCATTGATCATCGTCAAATTTGGATAATAGACAAACTCTTTGGGATCGGTTTCTTTTCCATGCTGCATATGTGGGTGCAAGGCCAATGTCGCACCGGCGTCCACTAAGCGTCCTAACATCGGCATATAATCACTTGACCCGCTTCGCAGCCCAGTATAGTCTTTTAGTACATTGATATTATTTAATTCTAATGTTTTTTTGGCTTTTTCAATCAGCTCTAAGCGCCCCGCTTCTACGTCGTAGGCAGTGCGCGACTCAAATGGGGAATAATGAACGTTATGCGTTGCCCCTATGGCGACGACGCCTTCTTGAAGCGTGGGTGAGATAGAGACGTATTGATGAATTATATGAGGAACTTCCGTGGATGACGTAATATCGATACGATGTCCCCAAATCCCGCGTAAACCTACGTAATCGATGGGTAAAATCTTGGGGTACGCACCCGTAGTAAGCACCAGATGAGAGGCTTGCAAATGTCCGCAATGCCAGACATCATCACGGTACGCAGGTAATTGGACCTCCAAAAT
>JAUPLR010000044.1 GCA_030836825.1 Campylobacterota bacterium | reverse complement strand
TTGTGGATCGTTATCTCGAACCGCTTCCCATCGTACTAAAGGGGGCGAAAGTAAGCGTTCAGGTACAAAATGAGTCCGTTATCGTCGAGTTTATCGCCACAGCCACACAAGAAGGGGCACTGTATGATATTATTACGATTGAAAAAAGCGACAAAAAAAGGGCAAAGGCCAAAGTGATCGGAGAAAATCGAGTGGAATTGCAATGAAAATAGTCGTTGGGATCAGTGGAGCCAGCGGTGCCGGCTTGGGTCTGAAGTTTGTTAATGCACTAGATCCTGAGATACAAAAGCATGTTATTGTCTCGCAGCATGCACACATTGTCCTCGACAAAGAAGAGAACACGACCGTACACACCAATGATGAGATCTGGGCTTCTGTTGCGTCAGGTTCCTATGGTGCGGATGCGATGATCATCGTACCGTGCAGCATGAACACGCTCGCCAAAATCGCCTGCGGAATTGCCGATAATCTCATTACCCGTGCGGCGAGCGTTATGATCAAAGAGCGTCGAACGTTGATTTTGGCACCCCGAGAGATCCCTTTTTCTCCCATAGCACTGGAAAATATGCACAAACTCTCGATGATAGGCGTCATCATCGCACCGCCGGTACTTGCCTATTACTCAGGTCAAGAGAGTTTGGATGAAATGGAAAAATTTATGATCGGAAAATGGTGCGACTTGATGGGCATTGAAAATAATTTATACAAACGGTGGAGTGACAATGCATAAGATAGCCCTCTACCCGGGTACATTTGATCCCATTACCAATGGACACTTTGACATCATTGAGCGGGCTCTCAATTTGTTTGACGAAGTGGTTGTCGCAGTCGCCGATTCATCGGATAAACACCCAAGATTTACCCTCGATGAGCGCGTTAAAATGGTTGAGCTCGCCGTCAAAGAGTTTGATCGTGTACGTGTTGTCGGATTTAACAATCTCACGGTTGAGCTTGCCAAATCGATCAATGCTACGGTTCTCATACGCGGACTTAGAGCCGTCAGCGATTTTGAATTTGAACTGCAGTTAGGGTATTTGAACAACTCGTTGGACCCCGAAATCGAAACGGTCTATTTGATGCCCAAACTCAAACATGCCTTTATCAGCTCCTCTATCGTTCGAAACTTGTTGAAATTCAACGGAAAAACAGAACATCTGCTCCCCGTCTCCGTTCAAAATGTCATCTGGAGTATGAAATCATGTACGTTGCCATAGAGGGGATTGATACGGCGGGTAAAAGCACACAAATAGAGGCTTTACGTATACTATTTACGGATGCCGTATTTACCAAAGAACCCGGAGGAACAGTTATCGGGCAGACCATACGTTCTATGATTCTTAACGGAGAAATGCAAAATAAACATGCAGAAATGTTTATGTTTTTAGCCGATCGTGCAGAGCACACCGAAAAAATCATCATACCTAATATCAACACGCTTATCATCTCCGATCGTTCGTGCGTGTCCGGTGTAGCCTACGCAATGGTCCAAGATGTTTGCGACATGGACACCCTCGTACAACTCAACCGCTTAGCAACCGACGATCACCTTCCAGAGCATGTTTTTATTCTTAAACTAACACCCCAAGAACTGACCTATCGGTTATCACAAAAAGAACACGATGCGATAGAAGCAAGAGGGATTGATTATCTCTTAGGCATCCAAGATGCCCTCATAGCCTCCGCGCATGCATTGGGAATTCAAACCCATGTAATCGATGCGTCACAATCTATCGATACCATTACACTTGAAATTGCCAATTTCATCAAAGGAGCCTTATGATCCAATCTTTGCGCGGGATGAACGATATCCTCTCAAACGACCATGAACGTTTTACCTATTTTATAGACATCGCGACTGCTATCGCTAAGCGGTATGGATTTCATTATGTTGAAACACCATTACTCGAAGAGACAGCATTGTTCAAACGCTCCGTCGGTGAAAGCAGTGATATTGTCGGCAAAGAGATGTACCAGTTTACCGACAAAGGGGGTAACGATGTCTGCCTGCGCCCTGAGGGAACAGCAGGAGTTGTACGTGCCTTTATCCAACAAAAACTGGACAAAAAAGGGGGCATCCACCGTTTCTACTATCACGGTGCGATGTTTCGCTATGAGCGTCCGCAAAAAGGGCGTTTAAGAGAGTTTCACCAATTTGGCGTTGAGAGTTTCGGCGTAGATTCGGTGTATGAAGACGCCCTTATGATTATGATGGTAGCCGATATTCTCAAAGCATTGGGCATTGGCTACCGCTTGCAGCTGAACTCTTTGGGGGATCAAAACTGTATGCCGCAGTATCGGGAAAGTTTAATCAGCTTTATCGACGGATGCGGCGACAATATCTGTGAAGATTGTCAACGACGTAAATCCACCAATCCTATTCGTGTATTAGACTGTAAAAACGAGAAATGCCGGCATCTCTACGCGACGGCACCCAAACTCATCGATCAGCTGTGTGACGGTTGCGAAAGTGACTTTAATACCCTCAAACGTATTTTAGACGATCATTCTATTGCGTATGAAATTGATACCAATTTGGTGCGTGGACTGGATTATTATTCCAAAACGGCTTTTGAATTTGTCAGTGATAACATTGGCTCCCAAAGTGCCATTGCAGGCGGCGGACGTTACGATCGCCTCATCGAGTTTTTGGAGGGGAAACCGACGCCTGCTGTGGGTTTTGCGATTGGAATCGAACGTCTTATGGAACTTATCGTGATGCCTGAATCTATTCGAAGCGGCTATTATCTAGGGGCTATGGAAAATGAGTCATTGCCATTGATTCTAAAATGTGCTGAAAAATTTCGAAAAACGGATACTGCCGTCGTAGAATATGAACCAAAAAATCTCAAAAATCACCTCAAAGGTGCCGATCGTATCCATGCGCGCTATTGCGCCGTTATTGGGGAAAACGAGAGAAATACCAATTCTATCTGGATTAAAGATTTGCTTGAGCAAAAAGAAACTATCCTCTCGCTAGATACATTATAAAGGAGTTTTTATATGTTAGAAGAAATAGAACGTATTATTCTTACTGGAATAGGTGAAATTTTTGAATTAGGTTTTTTAATTATCCCTGTTTTGCTTTTCCTGTTATTTGTGTATGACCGCTACGTACAGCGTAAACATCAATTATTGATCAATTATCCTATCATCGGACGGATGCGCTATCTTTTTGAAGCTCTGCGTGAACCTATGCGTCAATACTTTGCTAACGAAACTTTTTACGATTCACGTGACAAAATTGAGTGGGTGTACAAAGCCGCTAAAAATGTCCCCAATTTTATGTCTTTTTCCCTGACTCAGCCGTTTAATAACTCCCGTTTTATCGTCAAACATTCTTCGCGCGTCCTCAATGAATCCGAGGTAAACCAAGACTTGGGAATCACTTTTGGACCAACTCGCATCAAGCCTTTTAAAACAAGAACTCCTATTATACGCTCAGCTATGAGCGACGGCGCAATAAGCCCTGAGGGGATACGCGCTTTTGCGCTGGGCGCTACTCTTGGTCATTTTCCCGTTAACACAGGCGAAGGGGGATTGACCTCAAATTTCTTTTACACGCACCGTCCCGATTCGGCTCACATGGAATATCTTGAAGTTGTAAAGGGAACGTGGTTTGCCGAGTTAGCCTTCAAAATGGCTGTTCTTTTCTTCAATCGCGGTATAGCCATCAAAGTCTACCGACACATTCTCTTGCATAACAACACTGAAAACACCTATTTATACGATCCTGTCTCACATTTTCTTTTTCGCATCAACTGGAATGCCCCGCTAAGTGCTTTTCCAAAAGAAGTCCCAGCAGATATGCCCGACATTATTTTTCAAATCGGTTCAGGTTTGTACGGCGTTCGAGACAAAGAGGGAAAATTTGATTTTGACCGCTACGCAAAAGTAATCCGTTTTTGCCGTATGACCGAGATCAAGATTGCCCAAGGTGCGAAACAAACCGGCGGAAAACTTGCCGCGGCAAAAGTGTCGGATGACATTGCCTACTATCGCGGTGTTGAAGCGCATAAAGACCTTATCTCTCCGAATCGTTTCCCTTATGCTTCTAGCGATGAAGAACTTTTAGATTTTATTGCAAAACTTCAAGACATATCGCTTAAGCCCGTCGGAATGAAGATTGTCATTTCCGATGATGCCAACGTTCGATCACTGGCAGAAGTTATGTCGCAGCGTAAACGTTCAGGAAAAAGCAATCCTGATTTTATTACCGTTGACAGCGGAGATGGCGGCAGTGCCACTGCGCCGTTGGAGCTTATGGGAGCAGTTGGACTTACAACCCTCAATGCCCTTTATATTCTTGATAGCGTCATGAAAGATTACGGATTACGGGATGATTTAAAACTTATTGCCAGCGGTAAGATTTTAACGCCGGATGATGTTGTTATAACTCTCGCCATGGGTGCGGATGCCGTTGGAATCGCGCGTGGGTTTATGATGAGTGCGGGCTGTATTCGTGCTCGCATGTGTGCGGGTACGGGCTCTCATAACTGTCCCGTCGGATTGGCAACTCAAAATCCGACATTACGTGCATCGTATTTGGTTCTTCGCAAAGCGGGCGAAATTGCCAACTATCACAATAATCTCCTCAAAGGTATCAAAAACATGCTTGCGGTCATGGGGATTTCAAATATCACCGATTTGGGGCGAAATCACCTCACATTTAGAAATGAAGGCGGAGAAATTTATTTTGACGTTGACATCTATTTTCATCAAAAATTCCACCATTAAAGGCCACTAATGCGAAACTACGGCATCGATATCTGGGGTGAAAACAATTTTATGATTGACCAAGGAAGAATCAAGGTCAATTATAAAAGCTCCCCATCACTTATAGAGATAACACAAAGGATACGAAAAACGAATCTTCACGGACCGCTAATCTTACGATTTCCGCATCTTATTGGAAAACAAATTGACCTTTTGTATTCAAACTTTCAACGGGCAATCTTCGAAAATGACTACACCGGAAAATTTCGTGCCGTATTCCCGCTCAAAGTTAATCAATTCCCCGAAGCGGTTGATGCCATCGTTGAACACGGCGATAAATACGGATACGGTTTGGAAGCGGGATCAAAAGCGGAGCTTGCTATTGCCATGGCTAAAACACCGTTAGGCTCCCCCATAACGGTCAATGGATTCAAAGACGAAGAGATGGTGACGCTGAGCTTTATGGCGGCACAAATGGGCCATGACATTACGATCACGATCGAAGGGCTTGGTGAGCTTGAATGGATCATCGATGTGGCCCAATCGTGCGATTTGAAAGTTCCAAATATCGGCTTTCGCGTACGTCTTCAAAGTGAGGGAAGCGGCGTCTGGGCAAAAAGCAGTGGTTTGAGTGCAAAATTCGGCCTTACCTCTACCGAACTCATCGAGGCCATTGGAATGCTCCAAGAAAATGGCATGCTTCAATATTTTACAATGATCCACTTCCATGTCGGCTCTCAAATGCAGGACATTTCGACCCTCAAGCGTGTCTTACGCGAATCAGGGAATATTTACGCTGAACTCAAAAAAATGGGGGCAAACAATCTTAACGCGATCAATATAGGCGGGGGCTTAGCTGTTGAATATTCTCAGCACAGTTCAACACGATTGCGAAACTATACCCTCGAAGAGTTTTCAAACAGCGTTGTCTTTTTGCTGCGTGAAATTATGAATGCCAAGGGAGTTGATCATCCTGATATTTATACCGAGTCAGGGCGATTCATTGTGGCATCCCATTCGGTCCTTATTGCTCCGGTTCTTGAACTGTTTTCACACGATTATCAAGTAAAATCACTCAAACTAAAAGATAAAAATCCTCCCCTAATCGAGGAATTGCGTGAGCTTAATTCCCTCCTTGCACCGCGCACGTGCATCGAGTTTATGCATGATGCCCTTGACCATATGGAATCACTCTTAACTCTTTTTAACCTAGGGCATATTGATTTGCAAGACAGGTCTAATGCTGAAATATTGGTTCATCAGATTATCAAAAAATCGCTCTATCTTTCTCAAGACAATCCAATGCCTGAAATTGAGCGGTTGCAAGTAAAAATGCAAGAGCGTTATTTAATCAACACGTCCATCTTTCAAAGCATCCCCGACTATTGGGGATTACAGCAGCAGTTTCCAATTATGCCGCTGGATCGGCTTGATGTTCCCGCTATCCGTGCTGCGAGCCTATGGGATATTACCTGTGACAGCGATGGAGAGATCCGATTTAAGCCCGAAACGCCGTTGTATCTGCACGATATTGATTTGGATGAAGAAGAATATTTTCTCGCATTTTTCAATGTCGGTGCGTATCAAGAAACCCTTGGTATGAATCATAATCTCTTCACCCATCCCAGCGAGTGTACGATTATCATAAGTGACACAGGATATGAAATTGAGAATTTCACCGAATCGGACAATATCCTCAATATTCTCGAAGATATCGGATATGACGCCTCCAAACTTCTAACCAACCTTAAAAATAAACTGGCTACGAGCGAGTTTATTACAGAAGAAGAAAAAGGTGATACACTTCAGAAACTGGAAATGTACCTTTATCAAAATGGGTATTTGAGAACAACACGCTGAGGAGATTTATTTGGGACTGTTAAGTGAGATTTCTGAAGACTTTTCGAATGTGTACAAAAATGACCCGGCGATCAGTTCGCGCTTAGAGCTCCTCTTTAACTATCCGGGAGTGTGGTCCATGTTTTGGTATCGCATTGCCAATCGCCTGTACCGCAATAATTTTAAATCCATCGCCCGTATCATCATGGGAGTCAATCAGATCATTACCAATATCGATATTCACCCCGGTGCTACGATTGGGCGTCGTGTGTTTATTGACCATGGTACGGGTGTTGTTATCGGTCAAACTGCCATCATCGAAGACGATGTTTTAATCTATCAAGGCGTAACCCTAGGGGGAGTCAGCCTAATCCCGGGTAAACGGCATCCCACGATAAAGCGCGGAGTCGTTATCGGCGCAGGTGCCAAGATTTTAGGCAATATCACCATTGGCGAAAATTCAAAAGTAGGGGCGAACTCTGTTGTTGTGCGCAATGTTCCCGAAAACAGTACTGCGATTGGAATTCCGGCACACGTAATACAAAAAGGACGAGACAAAGATCCCTTTAGTCATAACAAACTCCCCGACATCAACAAAGAGATGTTTGAATACCTTCTCAAGCGTGTTGCCGTGTTGGAACATATTTTGGTTCAAGACAACACGGAAGTCCTCGAACAAGATTTGCAGCTCGAAGATATTTATGAATCCTTCATCAGGGCGATGAAAAATTAAGCGTAGGTGTTGGATGAAACTTTCTCCGTTTAAAATCGCATTGGTAATACTCTGTATTTCTTCAATGCCTCTACAAGCAACGGGGTTAGACTCGAATCAACTGCGTTCTGGTCTTTCAGAAAATAATTTTTCTTCCACGTTAGCTGCCCTTTCCTCTGATAAATCGGATGATAATAAATTTTGGTATTGGCTTAATCTTGCACGTCTTCAGCAGGCAAATGGAGATTTTACTGCGTCCATTCAATCCTTTGAAGCAGCCTACGCAATCTTGGATGAATACGAGAACAGGGCAACTATCAGTTTACAGAATATAGGCGCATTTATCGGTTCAACCCTCATAAGCAAAGGGAGCGAATCCTATTATGGCAAAGGATACGAACGAACTTTGATGCATACCCTTAATGCCCTTAACTACATGATGCTCAGTGATTTTGAAGGTGCCGCCGTTGAAATGCGCCGTATGGAACAACGCCAAGAATTTTGGCTAAAAGAGAGTGAAGCAAAAATCAAAGAAGCCTCCGAAGAAAAAGAAAAAGCACGTCGCCAAGGCAGTGATATCACGCGTATTCCTACGAACTATTCATTGGCCGCCATGCTGGAAGATCAAGATGTCAGAGCGCTCACCAATAATTATCAAGACCCATTTTCCTATACGCTCAGCAGTATTATTATGGATATCTCGGGTCAATCAGCTGCCTCTGGTAATGCTGGAGAAATTAGCTTAAAAAGGGCCTTGGCTCTCAATCCCGATGTTTCAAAAGCATTTGTACAACTTCCTATTTCCAGCCCACTTCAAAATAATAAAATGGAAGTGACCATTATTGTTCTAAGCGGAGAAGCCCCTGCCCTAAAAATTGAAAAAATCCGTTTTCCAATATTTCATGCTGCCCAATATACCAGTATTGATCTCCCGTCTTACTCTTTGCCCATAAATGACATCAATATGGCTACCATTACCACCGACCAACTGCACTTACAGCCCCCGAGACTTCTTAAAACCGATCTTATGGCGTATAAAACACTCAAAGATGAACTGTCGGGAGAACTGGCCAAATCCGTCGTTCGTGCCACGACAAAAGCCATTGCAGCAAAACAGGTCTCGGACCACTTTGGAAATTTAGGGGGATTTGTGGCATCATTACTGTTCGATGTTGGAAGCTCTTATTCGGATTCGGGATTTCGAAACTGGGAAGTGATGCCAAACTCAGGCTATATTTCCAAATTTGAAGCCATCAAAAGTTCGACCGTTACGGTAAAGCTCGACAACAATAGGGAGTCGTTTGTCCTTCCATCAGACAAAAAGGGAATCCTTGTTCTCATCACCTATTTAACGCCAGACAACATAAGGATTGATCATGTTTCTTACTAAAAGTATTATTGTCTCGTTAGGAATAAGCACCCTGCTCCTCGCTTTTTCTACCGGATGCACTCCCAAAAACATCAATATTATTGGAAAAAATAGAGTAGAGATTACCAAACACAAGGGTGTTCAAGAAGGTAATTTTATGAAAATTATGGCTGAATTGGAAAATGACGACAATGATGAAACCGAAGGGTTTGTCTACCAGATAGAATGGTATGATAAAAATGGCTTTATTAAAGACGAGACGCCATGGAAAGCAATCACTATCCATAAAAACCAAAAGATCCAAGTCATTGAAATGACCAACATCCCTGATATCGTTGATTATAAAATCATTGTCTCAGTACCCAATAAATAAGGAACACGCTTCATGAAAACAAGTATAACTATCTCTGTATCAATCGCGCTGGCAACAATACTCTTTAGCGGGTGTGCACCCAAAGGCGGTGCGGGAATGGTCGAGA
>JAUPLR010000043.1 GCA_030836825.1 Campylobacterota bacterium | reverse complement strand
TGACAAACGAATCATCTGCTATTATCAGCCTATCGTAAACCTTCTAACGGGCAAAATAGACAAATACGAGACATTGGTCCGAATGGTAGATAAAGAAGGCAATATCGTCCCTCCAATGGAGTTTTTATCCATTGCCAAAAAAACCAAAATATACCCCAAAATTACACGTGAAGTGATCCATCAATCGTGCACCCTATTCGCAACGCGAAGTGAAGAATTTTCGGTCAATCTCTCCGACAGCGACATACGGGACAGTCATACGGTTGATGAAATTATCAGCACCATTACCAAAACAGGTACCGCATCGCGCATTGTTTTTGAGATATTGGAATCTGAGGGGATTGAAAACTATGAAGAAGTGGCTCAATTTATCACAAAAGTAAAAGCATTGGGTGCAAAAATAGCCATTGATGACTTCGGTACGGGCTACTCCAATTTTGAAAACATCCTCAAACTCAATGTTGATTACATCAAAATCGACGGCTCCCTCATACGGGGTATCACGACCAATAGCCGCCATAATATTATCGTTGAAACGATCATCGACTTTGCTAAAAAAATCGGAGCCAAAACGATCGCAGAGTTTGTCAGCGACAAAGCCATTTACGATGCCGTTGTCAACCATGGTATTGACTATTCCCAAGGCTATTACACAGGCAAGCCAGAGCCGTTAATACAAGGATAAAAAGAACTTTTTAATGTAATAGCTCGGCTGTCGCGATGTACGAACCTTGGAACCTTGTGATTCCATGTCTGCCAAACCGCTCAATTTGTTTGCCATCTTCAATCGCTATTGCAATGATCGTTATGCCCAAGCTTGTTACGATATTCATCAAACTTTCTCTTGAATCTCCGCTCTCCCGATTACCCAAAATATCTTCCAAATAAGTACTGTTAGATTTCACATAATCCGGACGAATAATTTGCAAATAAGAAGCACCCTTTTGCGGCATAACAAAATGGTCAATACCGAACTGATCGCCAAAAGATTTCACAACGGCACAAATTGAATGCACCGCTTCCAGTTCTTGCAAAGCAATCATATTGGTCACTTCAAACCATAAAACTTTCTTGTTATTTTCATGAAACACTTCCAGTTTGTTTTTGAGCCATTCAACGTTATCGTATTTTTTAACAAAATCCGCACTCAGGTTCAGGGCAACAGACTCTTTTAATGCCCCACTGGAAATGTCTTTTATTACTTTTTCAATCATATAGCGATCAAGGGATTCTACGATTCCTAAACTGGTGGCAACCGGTATAAAATAAGCAGCCGAGTGTATCGTTCCCTGACGATCCTTTAACCGTAAAAAGATCTCTTCATGAAGGGTGGATCCTTCTGTTCCCTCATACTGTATTACTTTTTGTGACGCGAGAAGAATGCGTGACTCTTCCAAGCTTTGAATTAATTCGCTGCGCCATTCCTCACGACTTGGCATCAAATCATCACTGCATTTGTCACACACACTGATCGTAAAATTACCGTTGACCTTAGCACGGGTAACCACATAATCGGCCCGGGAAAACAGTGATTTTACAGTGTCATACTCCCCGTATTCACCAACAGCACAACTTAGGTTCACATAACCTTCCTCTAAGCTTTTGATCCTTGCTTTTACTTCGTCCATAACCTGTTCTACTTGCTTGTGTATCCCATTTGCTTCATCCATAGGAATGACGGTGAAAAAATCATTTTCATTAAGCCTGGCGATCAGCGCATTCGGTATGCCCGCGAAGATTAAATTGAGCTGCTTCGTAAAATAATTGATAACTTCTGAATATTGTTCATATCCCATTTCTCGCTTTAAGCGGTCCAATTCATCAAAACTGAACAAAGCATACGTTCCGGAGGACAAAGCAAAATAGTCCGGAAGCGTTGCTACCAAATAACGGCGATTGTACAGTTTTGTCTCGGCATCGCGATATAGAAGCTCATGATAACGGCTTAACGTCTCATTTTCTCTGTCAAAAATATCTTTTACTTTTGTAACCATAGCATTCATGGCAGAGGTTACCGAGCGAAATTCTGTCGTAAAGGGTACTTTTGTTTCAATTATAAACTCATTATCAATAATGGCTTTTGCTTGATTACGGATACGAACAAGCGATTTAAGACTCAATGAAAGAAGAAGGTACAGGACCATAAATACCACAAAACCCACGATTAAAAAGGTTTGAACAAGATCAATAAAGACGGAATAAAGCTGACGATAGGCATTCCCGGTATGCCCGCTTACTTCCAATGTACCAAAACGGATCCATCCGATCATAATATCGCTTTTTGCACTCACATTGTGGATAGGCACGTAATGAATGAACCACTGCGGCACATCCATTACTTTCATATCATTCTGACGATTATAGATCACTTTTCCATCGATGTCCGTTAGAACAATCTTCTGATGATAGCCGCTGTCGAAAATTGCATTGATCATAGATTCCATCGTTGACGAATCTTTGGGATCAGTCACTTTTGAAAGAGACAGTCCCAGCGAGTGCACGGTATTTTTTGCATCCGTATAGAGCTGATTTTGAACAAACTCTGTTGCTGATTTAAAGTTAAGGACCATCACCGAT
>JAUPLR010000042.1 GCA_030836825.1 Campylobacterota bacterium | reverse complement strand
TGGTAAAGAAAGCAACTCCGCACCCAACAATTACAGAAACAATGCCCAAGATAATGGTTGTGACTGAAGATGAGTCTGCTTTTTCCATACTGAGCATTAAATTTTGGGAAGCTTCCCCCATCTGTGCTTCTTTCATCGCCTCGACGTCCTCTGCGAGAGAGGCAGCCAATTGATCAAACTTTTTCATGGCGGCATCGCCTTGTGAAGCACTTTGAGCGTAAGCATTTTTCATCTGCTTTCCTGCCTTCATCAATTCTGCCGCATCTGCCTCTATCTTTTTCAAGTCCGCCAGACCTTGAGTATTTCCTTCTTTTGTGTACATCTGCACAAAGGCTTCCATGTCTCTTGTCAGGGCGGCATGCGCTTTCTCCGCTTCTTCAACGGCGGCATTTTCCTGCGTCAGGGACGCATCGGTTAAATATTGCTGCATTTGAGAAGCTTGATACCTGCCATCCGCCGCTAAAAATGCGTGCGGAACACTCTCTTCCACGCTTTGATGAATCAATCCACTAACGGTACGGCTGCTCACTGTTCCAATCATAGCATTGAGTATGACCAACGCGATGATTGTGCCGATTCCAAAAAATATCTGCTTTTTTATTGTCATTTTCCCACCTGCTTTCTTATAAATAAAGAGTAACCAAGAAACTTTATATTTAGAGTATGCTTAGAGTATGCTTAGAGTATGCTTAGAGTATGCTTTTAAAGAATATTTTTTTGGCGGTTTATTAATTTATTGAGTAAATTGTGGCATAAGCCCGCCCTTGGTACAATCCTGCCAAAGGGTTAGAGATGAAGAAAAAAGCGTTGTGCATTATGAGTGGTGGGATGGATTCTACGCTGGTTGCTTATACGATGAAAGAGCAAGGGTATGAAATCATTGCCTTGCATTTCAATTATGGACAGCGTACGGTTGCAAAAGAACTTCAGGCATTTAGACATATATGCGACCATTTAGGAGCATGTGAAAAATACGAAATCGATTTGGACTTTTTTAAAACCATTGGTGCCTCTGCATTAACGGATCACAATATTGATGTACCCACGAATGGCGTCGAGGCAGGAGTTCCTGTTACGTATGTCCCTTTTCGCAACGGTATATTTTTGAGTATAGCCACCGCCATCGCTGAAAAAGAGGGGTGTGAGGTTATCGCTATCGGAGTTGTCGAAGAGGACAGCAGCGGTTATCCCGATTGTCGGGATGCTTTTATCCAATCTTTTCAGGAGGCGGCAAATCTAGGAACGAAAGAGACGACACGCATTCGTATTGAGATGCCCTTGGTTCATTTGCAAAAATCGCAAATCGTTCTGGAAGCCTATACGCTTAATGTCCCATTGGAGCTTACGTGGAGCTGTTACCAAAGCGAAGACAAAGCGTGCGGGGTATGTGACAGCTGCCGATTGCGTTTGCGCGGGTTTGAGTTGGCAGGAGAAAAGGATCCCTTAGTGTATGCTCTTTGATCCACTGCATTCGCCTTTTATCCATATTCATATTTCTACCAATAAGAACACCTATATCTCTTTGACAAAAGAGGGTGAGGTGAGGGTGCGAACACCGCTCAAAGAGGAACAGCGTATACGTCGTTTGCTTATTGAAAAATCCGATTGGATTAATGCCAAATTAGCCATTCTGCATGAGGCACTTCCCTCTCATCATTTAGGAGAGACGATTCTCTTTCGCGGTGAAATTGTCCCTATTGAACAACTGCCTCAACTGCAACAACTGCTCGAAAAGAGCCGAAAAAATACTGATATTAAAAAATATTACACCCGTTTTTATCATAATGAGTCACTTTTAACGCTTCCCTCACGAATACACCATTACGCGCAAAAAATGAATTTGACACCCAGTGAAATACGGTACAAAAACTTGCGCCGTCGATGGGGGAGCTGCGATTCCAATGGAGTACTGACCTTTAATGTGATGATGATGCAGCTCTCGTATCGCCATGTGGACTATATTATCGTGCATGAATTGGCGCACATGCAGCATATGAATCACTCTAAAGCATTTCACGATTTGGTACGGACGATTTTGAAAGACGAAAAATTGTTGAGACAGGAATTAAAAGTGATACGGATGCACTAAAAATCAAAGCCTAATTGTGTCATCGATGAGCGGGTAGGGTTGAGAATGCTTTTATCGGCACCGGCAACAAGTGCAAAATGAAAATCATTGGTTTGCAAGAGGGTTAAAATCTCTTCAGGGTATCGATAAAATAGGATATTTTCAACGCCAATGGTGATGCTAGAGCGCATGGAGTCAGGAATAAAATAAAGAATTTTTGCCCAAGAAGCCTGAGCGTGTAAAAAATCTCTCTGCTCATCAATGAATTCTAAAAGAGGTTCAAATATCACCACGCGCTCACTGCTGCCAAACTCTTTGATCTCAAGTCTGGAATTGGTAAAAACTGGGATGAAATGTCCCATTTTGCTGAAACTTTTGAGCTGAAACGGTATGCGCATAAAGGTGTAGAAAAAGAGCAGATGCTCTAAGTAAGGGATGAAGAAGGGGGAGAGTATTTGACGCTCATAAAAGGTGTTATTGTGAATAAATGAGGTCTCAAAAAGGGTTTGCTCGACGATGGTGATCGTATTTTCCTGTGCGCGGATAAGCTGGGAGGTTTCGATAAATATTTCGGGATCGGTGAGCGCTTGGGAATATAAAACCACGGATTTTTTTTCCAGTGGCCACAGCTTTTCCCATACCTGAGCCATCGTTCCCTCAACGTAGCAGAAATTTGAAGGGGTCGATACGGCAGATGCCAAATGCAGCGTAATGGGGTCACACGCATAGACGAGCAGTTCTTTTTCCAGAAGGTAGAAACGCAGCAGCCGTTTTAGGGCTTCATCAATGGATTCTACTTTGATCCAGGCAACTTCGCTATCACCCATTTGTGTAGGCTTATCAAAGAGTATTCCATAGGCACCATTGGCTAGAGCTTCTTTGATGTCTTTTGGGTCATACGCGACATAAAGAGATCCTCTTTTTACTTTGGAAACGTCAAAAGCGAGATTTTCAAAGAGCGTGATATTAGGGCTGCTGTACAGCGTCCCTTTGGTCAGCGCGAGGATATTTTCGAGTCTCATCCCACTGAACATCCGCTTTTACGGGATTTTTCAGGGCGGATGAGGCACAGCCCCTCTTCATCTTTGGCAGCTAGGATCATACCCTCGGAGAGCATTCCCATGAGCTTCGCAGGCTTCAAGTTCGCTACGACGCATACTTGTGTACCGACGAGTGATTGTGCGCTGTAGTGCTCACGGATGCCTGCAACAATTTGGCGAGGAGAGGCTTCTCCCAAATCGACTTGAAGTTTGAGGAGTTTTGAGCTTTTCGGTACCTCTTGCGCTTCTAAAACGGTGCCGATTTTGATGGCTGTTTGAAAAAATTGATCGATGGTGATAAGACCATCCTCTGAGACGGTGGTTACTTTTTTATCTTCCATTTTTGATGGAGCAACGACAGGCGTTTCTTCCCTCATTGCTTTGGGCGCTTCTGCCATCAAGGGCTCCTCGACTCTGGGGAAAAGAGGAGGAATTTTTTTGATCGTAAAGGCTTTGAGCAATTCTTTGTTGAGAATTAATGATTGGTAGCTAAGCGTCGTGATTTCAAACCCGAGGGCATCGGCGATAGTAGCCGTTGTTTTTGGCATAATGGAGTGCAGCATCACAGATGCTTTTGCGAGTAAATTGGCAACCAAAGCAACCGTCGCGAGGGCTTCGTCGGTACGTCCTTCTTTGATCTTGACCCATGGAGCGTGCTCTTCAATTGCCTTATTGCCGATGGTGAATATTTTCCATAGTTCTTCGAGATAGCGGTGCAGTTGCAGATCGTTGAGGTAGCTTTCCAAGGTCGCGATTATGGCATGAGCATCATCGATTTCTTTGGTATGGTATTTGAGAACATCAATACTGTCGATGGCAAAGTCGGAGTATTTCTCAGACATCCCGATGACACGATTGAGCAGATTTCCAAGATCGTTGCTTAAATCTGAGTTCATGCGATCGATGAGGGCGCGTTGCGAGAAATCACCGTCTTGTCCAAACGGAACCTCACGCATCATGAAGTAGCGCAAGTTCTCAACACCGTAATGTTGGGACACTTCTCGTGGGTCAACGACATTGCCCTTTGATTTTGACATCTTTTCACCGTCACGCGTCCACCATCCGTGTGCACCGATACGTTTTGGGAGAGGCAGATCAAGACTCATGAGAAATGCAGGCCAGTAGATGGCATGGAAACGCAAAATGTCTTTCCCTACAAGCTGCGTAGTAGCAGGCCAGAATCCCATTTTTGCCTCATCAGCACCGAATCCGAGCCCTGTGACGTAGTTGAGAAGCGCATCGAGCCAAACGTACATGACATGTTTGTCATCCTTGAGGGATGCAGGGACAGGAACACCCCAGCTAAAACTGGTGCGGGTAACCGAGAGGTCGTGCAATCCCCCTTTGACAAAACTCATCACTTCGTTACGGCGTGATTTTGGGAGAATGAAATCGGGGTGGGCTTCGTAATAGTCCATAAGAGGTTTTTCGTATTTGGAGAGGCGGAAGAAATAGCTCTCTTCTTTGATAATCGTCGTAGCACGTCCGCAATCGGGACAGCATCCACCATCCATGAGCTGGGATTCAGGGAAGAACGTTTCACAGCTTACGCAGTAGTTCCCCTCATAAAAATCTTTGTAAATATCACCCTTTGCCATCATTTTTTCAAAAGCGGCTTGAACTCCGATTTTATGTTTTGCATCGGTTGTGCGAATAAACTGATCGTGACTGATATCGAACTCTTCCCATAAATTTTTAAACGTTGCACTGATCTCATCGGCAAACTGCTGGGTCGATTTTCCGAGCTTTTTCGCCGCTTCTTCGATTTTCTGACCGTGTTCATCGGTTCCTGTGAGAAAATAGGTTTCATTTCCCAAGAGGCGTGAATGTCGTGCAAGGGTGTCCGCAATAAAAGTCGTATAAGCATGTCCGATATGGGCTTCACCGTTGACGTAATAGATGGGGGTAGTGATATAGTTTTTCATGTTTTATTCCTTATAGATATTAAAAATCAAATCCGCCGGTTTCACCTTTGGACATACTTTCATACACGGTACGGACATACGCGGTACGAATAGGGCACCCAATCAGTGATGGGCAATTCAAACAGCTTTCGAGCGCCTTGGACGTTTGGCACTCTTGGAGGGCTGTTTTGGCATCGTCGAGTTTGGCTTCGTAGGGGTTGTTAGTTTCGTCCATAAACATCCGCTACAATAGAAATCTCATGGTTGGAACCAAAGAAACAGGGGCTTGTGTCGTGTACGTGCGCGGTTGCTTTGTCGAGAACTCTGTTCTTGCCGTCAATCGCTTGACCGCCCGCCATCTCAAAAATCATGGCAAAAGGGAAGACTTCAAAAAGTTGGCGTAGCTTTCCCTCTGGTCTGTCTGTCGCCCCCGGATAGCTGAACAATCCTCCCCCTTTGAGGAGAATTTGGTGCAAATCGGGAACCATCCCTCCAGAGTAGCGCAAGCGATAACCGGTTGTAAAAAAGAAATCAATCATTTCTTTGTGATACGGTGCCCAAAATTGTTGGGTTCCGCCTGGGGCCATAATTTTGCCTTTTTCATTCAAATGGATCTCTTTGACGTATTCGAATTCACCTGCTTGCAGCAAATAAAGTTTTACTTTTCCCTTGTAAGCGAATACAAGTTCAACACGCGGTCCGTAAACGACGTAGCAGGATGCGACGAGTTTGCTTCCGATGAATTCGCCCTCATAGATGCCAAAAATAGATCCAACGCTCAAGTTGACATCCACGAGCGATGATCCATCAAGCGGGTCAAACGCGATAAAATACTGTCCGGCTTCATTGAGCAACATCGGAAGTTCTTTTTCCTCGCTGGCGATGGTATGGACGCTTTTGACGTGACTGAGTTCTTCCTCGATGATGAGGTCGCTTTGGATGTCCAGCTGAAGCTGTGTTTCGCCCGAACTGTTTTGCTCTTGAGAATAGCCGATATCTTTGACGTCAATGGCGTGTTTGATTCGGATGGCACTGCGCTCAATCGCCTCTAAAATTTGTCTCATTCAATTACCTTTGCGTGTTTTAAAACCCAATCAATAACCATGTCCGGATCATTGAGGTCGAGTACGTCTACGGATGAAGGAAGCGCATAGTCGGTGAGGGTGATCGTGTGATCAATCGCCAGTGCATTCATGTACGGAAAATAGTCTTCATCGATGGCGTTGCGAAAGATGCTGATGCGCGGAAGCGGAAGATTTTTGAGACCTTCAACCAGTAAAACATCAAACTCACCAAACATGGCAATCATATCATCCAGTTCTTTGTGCTGTTTGGAAAAATACGTTGTGCGTGTAGGGGAGGTGACGATCACTTCAGCACCGGTATCACTGAATTTGTAACTGTCTTTACCGGGAACATCAAAAATTGCCTTGTCTTTGGGGTCATTTTTGATGATGGCGACCTTCAAGCCAAGCTCATGGATCATTTTACGCGCTACCTTAAGAATCAAGGTTGTCTTGCCACTGTTCGAGGGGCCTGTAAATGCAACTGCTAAACGTTTTTTCAAAAAGTGCCTCGCTACTTAAATATGACATATTATAGTCAACTATCATTGAAATTTCGTTAAGATGGTGAATATGAATCAAATAAAGGATGCCTATGCGATTTTCACTACTTTCTTTTGTTGCACTTTTAACCATGAGTGGATGTGCCCAGAAGGGGGCGTTTGATCTTTTCAAGATGGATGCGACGCATGAGCGTTCGGTTGAACAGTTGCGTACGGGAAGCATTGTCCTCTCCCTCGAGACAAAAGCGATTGTTTCTGCGCTGTATTTAAATCCCGTGCATCCTGAGCAATACAAGGATGGTGAGTCTTTTATCGTAGCCATCTATTTTGAAAACGATATGAGAAGTATCAAAAAAAGAGACATTAAGGACATCGGTTATCGCTTGACCCTTAATGGCAAAGAACCTGTTGAAATGGAAGAACTTGCGGAAAAAGACCTTCGTCGGGAGCTCATTCCGGTTCGCAATACATGGAACCGGTTTTATCTCGTAAAATATAATAACCTTAGCGAGGGAGTTTTAGCGCTTGGGCTCGAAAATAATCAGACTGGGAAGGTTGTATTAAATTATCAAAAAGGGAAGTAATTTTCACTTCTTCTCCCAAAATCTTTTTATAGATGACGTAGTTGGCGAGCACCCGTTTGCCGTACTCTCTGTTTTCATCATTTCCCATGAGTTCCATGCTTAAAAACGGCTCATACGTTCCGCTTAAAAATCGTTCCCCCTCCGTCAAAAGCCGTTTGGTTGACCCAAGTCCCGCATTGTAACCGTAGGCAATCAATGTTGGATTGTACAATCTGTCTTCGAGATGTTTTAAGTGTGAGATAGAATAGGCAATGCTCATTTCTGGCTTCAGCATATCAAAATACGTCGTTGGTTTGAGCGGATGTACTTTGCTGATCGTATCCACATTAAACGGCATGATTTGCATCAATCCAAGGGCGAATGAGCGTGAAATAAGCCCCGGAATAAATCGGGTTTCTTGACGCATGAGGGCGTATAAAAGAGCTTTTTTATCATTGCTCAGCATTGGCATGTATTGGTCATAGGCCATGGTGAAATTATGAATATACGGTTCATAGGTACGTTCCAGCACGTATCCTTGAATCGCCATAGACTCATTGCCATCACTGCGGTCGATGAGGTTGCTGATCGTTTCCGGCTTTGAGCTCATGATCTCTTGGGAAAATGTTCTCCATTCGAACGGGTCGATCCCTTTGATACTGTCGATACGGTTTGTTGTCGGTAAAGAGGTAAAGTAGTTTTGGGTTGGCAAATCGAGAAGTTCGCGGGCATAGAGGACATACATATTGATGTCCAGACTTTGGGAGAGATTTTTGAGATACTCTTGGTCTTTGGTGATCTGGTACATCCAAAAAAGCGTTTTATCCGCGTCCATAGGCGAATAAAAACGAGATTTTGCTTCTTTCAGATGGTCCAGTGCGATATTGAGTTTTCCGTATTTAATCGAATTCATGGCCAAAAAGAAATGGGTCTGAGCTGCAAATTTACCACCGGTAAGATCGGAGAGTGATTCTTGCAGTTGGTCCATTTTGGGATCGGTTACCGTGAGAAAAACAATGGATTCAAAAGAGTGAAGGGCGGCTAACGCATTGAGGATGTCCGTTGTAACGGGATGATTAAAATGTTCATATCGATAAGCGGTTCCGGCAAGACGAAACAATGTCGTCTCATTGGGAAGGTTTTGCGCTGACGTGTAAAAAGAATCTTGATTCATGGCACGAAGCCATTGGGTATCACCGAATTTATTATTGAGCCGTGTTGCAATTATTTCGCGCTCTTCGTTTTTGAGCGCCGTTGCTTTGGCTGGGGTGAGGGCAAGCATCAAGCAGTCATCTTGAGGGATAAGGGGGAGATTGCACGCGGGTTCTTTCATGCAGTTTACGGTGTATTTGATCTCAGCTTCATCCGTTTTTGCCGCATAATCAAAGAGAAATCGCTGGTTAACGTTGTTGACTTGGTAAAAGGCCTCGCTGGCTTGGGAGGCATTGATGTCTTGATTCATGAATTGCCAGATTAAAAAATTCTTTTGGTGAGAAGAGGGCTTGTCATTAATGTCATTTAGCGTAAGTCCCCAAGAGTTGGAGAGAAGGGCAAGAGATAAGAGAAAAGAGTGTTTCATTACAGTACCACAGCGTTTATGATATTAACCAATATTACATCCATAACTTGCAGCACTATGATGATAATTAACGGGGCAAGGTCCAAGCCGTTGAACACCGTAGGCATCACGCGCCGTACTAGAGCGTAGGCAGGCTCTGTGAGACGGTAGATGATCTGCACAATCGGATTATAGGGATCAGGGCGTATCCATGTCAAAAGAGAACCGATAATAATCACCCAGATATAGACCGTTAACAAAGAGTGGACAATACCGCCAATGCCGTTTACTATTCCATCAAGCGGATTCATTTAACTACCTCTTTTAAATAATTTTTGAGATGCATATAAAGATCGGAGAGCTCAGGACCATGTTCACAACCGCCGATGAGAATGCGCAAGGGTTTAAACAGATTTTTTCCCTTTAGACCGCTGTGCTGTATCAAATAGGTTTTATAGGCCTCATAATCATCATAATGGGGAGCTTTAAGCGTTAACTCGCGCAAAAGCTCAAACCCTTCTTTGAATTCCTCGGGAACTTCTTTTGGAGAGAAAATCGCATGTATCTTGGAGCGAAGCTCTTTGAGCGTACCGGCCTCATCCAAAAAGACTTTTGCCAATCGTCCGATCTCTTCGTCTGCAAATCCAACGTAACGGGAGAGCTCTTTTGGGTCCATCATTTTGAGATGTTCGCGATTGATAAATTTGAGCTTATCGATATCAAAATGGGCAGGAGATTTAGAAATGGTTGCTAGGTCAAACCACGCAATGGCATTGGCTACGGTGAAAATTTCATGGGGTGTTTTGTTGCCGATTAGAATCATATAATTGCAGATGGCTTCGGGTAAATACCCCTCCTCTAAGAGCCATTTTACGCTGGAGGCATCATCACGTTTGGACATTTTTTTGCCCTCATTGTTGAGGATGATCGGCAGGTGGGCGTACTCGATTTTTTTATCGTAACCCAACGCTTGGTGGATGGCGATTTGTTTTGGGGTATTGCTAAAATGATCTTCTCCTCGAATAATGAGGGAGACATCACTGAGCATATCATCAACCGCACAGG
>JAUPLR010000041.1 GCA_030836825.1 Campylobacterota bacterium | reverse complement strand
CCGTTATCACCGAGTCTTCGATTCGTGTATTGCCAATTTTTGAACTAATCGGTCAGCATGTTGAACGCAGTGAAATGTATCGCGCCTTCAACATGGGCGTGGGGATGATCCTCGTTGTCCGTCCCGAGAATGTCGATCATGTCTTGGCAAACAGCGATGGATACGTTATCGGTCACCTCGAAAAGGGTACGCGCGAAGCGGTTCTCGCTTAATCTTCTTCTTGCTTTTCTTTTAACAAGTCTGCACGAGGAAAGGTAAACGTTGACTCTTTGTCAATAACGATCTTCTTTTTGTCGTCCACAGCATAGGCATGTATGGTGATCGGGACCACGGTGTCTTTGTTCTTATCATTTACTAAGATTTCATCGGTGTACAAAACAATTATTTTTTTCTTAACAACACCCGGCTTAACCTTAAACGGTTCAGCAGGCACCGCGATTTTGATTTTACCTTGCATTGCGGCAGGCGCTATAACGTCAAAATAATACTCGTGTTCTTCGTTGAGCGTATTTTGCAACAAAATCGTATAGGCATTGTCGACTCTAGTCGTATTTTCATCGATATGTTTGATGCCAAATAGACGATTTTCTTTATTGATGTTCAAAAGCATGTGTTCTTTTTTACTGCCCATCACCACCATAATACCTACGGTAATGATCAATATAACAATGTAGGCAATAATTTTTGGACGCAGATAATGGGTCTTACCCTTCCTGTACAAGGTCTCTTTTTCACTCGACCATTCAACCAAACTCGGCTTTCCAAGCTTACCCATTACTTCTGTACACGCATCAACGCATTCAAGACAGTTAATGCATTCCAGCTGCAGTCCCTTTCGTATGTCGATATGGGTCGGACACACCGTGACACAACTCTCACACGTGGTGCACTCTGCCATTGGGTTAACGCTTAAAAGGCTTTTTTGCGTTGAAAATTTTTTGATACGATGCTCATCATAAATCTCACCCCCGCGATTGGGATTGTAGATTGCCATGATCGTATCCTCGTCGTATAAAACGGACTGAACACGGGAATAGGGGCAAACATTAGCACAAAAACTTTCCTGTAAAAAAACAATGTCGTAGACCAAAAAAATCATCGTCCATGCAATGAACCCCATCAGCACCGGATGTTGTGATGGGTGCAGGACATAGACCATAAAATCTTCGGGGGGAACAAAGAACCACATCAGATCAGAAGCTGCTATAAAGGCGAAAACCGTTGCTATCAAGAGGGCGACAACTCTTTTTATTTTATTTTCCGTTGTCGAATAATCCGGTTCTATTTGCTTGTTTTTAATCCGTTTCCGCAGTTTTAACCATTTTGTTTCCACTAAATCACGAAAAATTGTCCGAAAAATTGTTTGCGGGCATAGCCATCCGCAAAATACACGTCCCCCCAATACGGTAATTCCAAAAATGAACATAAATAAAATCAGCAATAAAAATGGCATTAAGTAAAGCTCTTGCATGTCAAATTGCACAAACATCAAGTGAAGCTTCAGTTTATCAAAACTAAATAAGAAAAAGTGATTCCCGTCAATCACAATCCACGGAAGCAATAGAGTAAAAAAGGTGGCAAAAGCAAAAAGCTTATACCGCTTTATCCGCCACGGAATCCATCCTGCCAAATACGCTTTTCCTTTTAAGTCCGATTCTTCCATTACGCACTCTCCTGCATCATTTGTCATCCCCTAAAATGACAACTTCACACTGCAAAGCGATCCCAAACGCCTCTTGTATCTTTTGCTGTGCCTCACGAATCAAACGCATCGCATCTTCATAGGTTCCGCCACCATAGTTAACGAGAAAATTTGCATGCACTTCGCTAAATGCCATGTTCCCACGACGCAACCCCTTGAGCCCAACGGCTTCAATCAGACGACCGGCATAATCGCCCGGAGGATTTTTAAAACAGCTCCCTGCACTTGGATCTTTGGGTTGATTGGAACGCATCTGTGCAAACATCTCCAATCGCTCACTCGAAAACCCACCGTGCAACTCAAACGATGCCTCAAATACGACATCACAAATCGAGGTTTTACGATACCCATACTCAATTTTTTCTTTTGGAATCCATCCCTCTTGCGTACGTACCGCGATAAGATGGTTAAAAATTTCAAACTCTTTGAGCCCCGCATTCATCTTAATCATTCCACCAATCGTACCGGGAAGTTTTGAAAGATACTCAAAATGAGCGATGTCATTTTTTTTACAAAAAGAGACCACCCGTCCCCCCGGGGTCGCTGCGCCTATAATCAATTGATTGTTTTGGATTTTGATAAAATCATACTGCTTTGAGAGCATCATAAGCGGAGGAGGATTGGGCGCGATGAGTACATTATTGGCAGATCCGATAATCGTGTAGCCTTGCGGAACAACATCGTCTTCGATAAGCGCTACTTCGACAATCGGACCGATACGTATCGAACTAAAACGCGAGAAATCAACGATTTTGGTTTTCATCGGACAATTGGGCTATTGCATAAACGTCGGAATCATATTGAACATCCGAATCGTAAAATCCTGCATCGTGTTCATCATCCACGGCATGGTTAAAATTATCACAATAACAATGCCTATAATTTTTGGGATGAAACTCAGGGTCATCTCATTGATTTGCGTCGTTGCTTGAAAAATACTCACGGCAAGCCCCAAAAACATACCCACCAGCAAAGCAGGCAATGACAAAACAAGGGCAATTTTAAACGTTTCGATTCCCAGTCCGACCAGCTCTTCTTGCATCATGTTACGAATTCCTCAATGCAGTATATTCCAGCGGTATGCAATAATCTCTCGCATCCATCTTTTGATCAAAAAATCCATTGGCATACCCAATCTCAAAAAGTTTATTGATCGCATCATACTGCACTTCACTTAACGTTATGGATTCATCGTTGGCGTACAGTTCGAGATATTGTTCCAATGTCGCCGCATCAATGCGCACCAATGAACGCTCAATGAGCATTTTTGAGAGACGATCTTTGTGTTCTCTGGCAATGTAAACCGCCTTCGTAAGCACATTCTCATACTCTATGGCTGCATTGAGGGGCATTGAACGTCGTATTGCCATCCCGCCAAGAGGCAGCGGCAGCTCACCGCCGGAAAGCTCACACCACACATCCCACAGTTCACGCTCGACTTCCAAGGAATCATCGTATCCCAAAATACTCTCATGGATCAAAACGCCCGCATCCACGATCCCGTCCAAAACGGCTTGCTCAATCTCCAAAAAATTCATATAGACCACTTTGGCATTCGGATAAGCCACGCGGAACAACAGAGCGTTCGTCGTATATTTTCCACTCAGAGCAACGGTAAATTTCTTTTTTAGCACCGTCTCTTTTTTCCGGATAAGCTTAGGACCATACCCTTGACCAAAACTCACTGCGGTGCGTAACAGTGCGTATTCGTTGCGTATATGAGGATACAAACCAAAACTAATCGCACTGATATCGTAGCTTCCCTTGAGGGCCTCGGTGTTGAGGGTTTCTATGTCCAGCGCAATGTTTTCAAAAATGGTATCTTTTTTCCCCACCCATCCAAACTTGATAGCGTAATACATAAAAATATCGTCGGCGTCGGGAGAGTGGGCAATTACCATTTTTTTCACTGAAAATCCCTCTTAAATTATTCAAATCAATAAGATTTTAACCAAATAACGCTAAAATATCTCTATTATATGTGTATTCTTAATATTGCAATTTGTCATATTTTTAAAATATATTTCAATATGTCATATTATTGCTTAAAATTAGAAATAAACCCTTTCAGGAGAGAATAGACATGATGGATGCAAACAAATTAAAATCACTCGAATTGGCCATGAAGCAAATCGACAAAACGTTCGGTAAAGGGACGTTAATGCGCCTTGGGGACAAAGTTATTGAGCCAATTGGGTCAATCAGTACCGGATCACTCGGGCTTGATCTAGCGCTTGGGATTGGCGGGATACCGGAGGGGCGTGTTGTTGAAATCTATGGACCGGAAAGTTCAGGAAAAACAACGCTCACACTGCACATGATCGCGGAGTGTCAACGCAAAGGGGGCGTGTGCGCCTTTATCGACGCGGAACACGCATTGGATGTCGGGTATGCCAAGAACTTGGGAGTAGATGTTGAAAATCTTTTGATCTCTCAGCCTGATTACGGCGAACAAGCGCTTGATATTGTTGAAACCGTCGCTCGAAGCGGTGCGGTTGATTTGATCGTCATCGACTCCGTTGCCGCACTCACGCCGAAAGTGGAGATAGAGGGCGAAATGGGCGATATGCAAGTGGGAACACAAGCTAGACTGATGTCTAAAGCATTGCGCAAACTCACCGGTGTTTTGCACAAGATGAATTGTACGATTATCTTCATTAACCAGATTCGTATGAAGATCGGAACCATGGGATATGGCTCACCCGAGACAACAACCGGCGGAAATGCGCTAAAATTCTACGCATCGGTTCGTATCGATATTCGTAAAATAGCAACGCTCAAGCAAGGCGAAAGCCAAATAGGGAATCGTGTCAAAGCAAAAGTCATTAAAAACAAAGTTGCGCCCCCTTTCCGTCAAGCAGAGTTTGACATTATGTTTGGTGAGGGGATCTCAAAAGAGGGCGAACTCGTCGATTACGGCGTAAAACTTGATATAATTGACAAAAGCGGTGCATGGTTTAGTTTTGAAGATGTTAAGCTGGGACAAGGGCGTGAAAACGTCAAACAAAAATTCAAAGATGAGCCGTTATTGGCAAAACAAATTGAAGAAAAAATCAAAGCAGCCATGGGCGTGAATAACATCATGATTATGGGTGAATCAGAAATGAATGAGGTGGATGAATGATATATATTGATGAAGTAAGTGCAATCGAAGTAATGGATTCCAGAGGCAATCCTACCGTTAAAGCAACCGTGCAGTTAAGTGATGGAACAAGAGAAAGCGCAATCGTGCCAAGCGGTGCCAGTACCGGTAAACGTGAAGCACTCGAGCTGCGTGATGGCGATGGCCGCTACATGGGTAAAGGCGTTCTAAAGGCAGTTGAGCATGTCAACAATGAAATCAATGACGCGATCATAGGCTTAAGTCCGTTTAATCAAGCGATGATCGATGCGGTAATGAAAGAGCTCGACGGAACAGAGAATTACGGAAACCTAGGTGCCAATGCGGTGCTGGGGGTTTCTATGGCGGTTGCACGCGCTGCGGCAAAAAGTCTCAATATCCCTCTGTACCGTTACTTGGGTGGCGCCAATGCCATGGTTATCCCCGTGCCAATGCTCAACATCATCAACGGCGGAAGCCATGCCGACAACAGTGTTGACTTTCAAGAATACATGATTATGCCCTTGGGCTTTGAAGATTTCAGCGAAGGTCTCCGTGCCTCTGCTGAAGTGTATCACACCCTCAAAAAAATACTCAAAGAGCGTGGTGCCAATACCGCATTGGGCGACGAGGGCGGATTTGCACCGGATCTCAGCAGCAATGAAGAACCCATTCAAGTCGTCATGGAAGCAATTGTAAAAGCCGGTTACAAGCCGGGTGAGCAAATTGCTATCGCACTGGATGTTGCGGCATCTGAACTGGTGTGTGAAGGCGGATACAAACTTGACTCTGAAAACAGAACCGTCACTTCTGCGCAACTTGTTGATTATTACGCAGATCTGTGTTCTAAATACCCCATCGTTTCCATCGAAGACGGTTTGAGCGAAGATGATTGGGATGGCTGGAAGATGTTAACCGAAAAATTAGGGTCAAAAATCCAGCTTGTAGGAGATGATCTGTTTGTCACCAACGCTAATATTTTGGCGGAAGGGATTCAAAAAGGGATTGCCAACTCCATTTTGATCAAACCAAACCAAATCGGTTCGGTTTCTGAAACCATGCTCACCGTACGTCTTGCGCAACGCAATGGCTACAAATGCGTTATGTCTCACCGTTCGGGCGAGAGCGAAGACGCCTTTATTGCTGATTTTGCCGTAGCGCTTAACTGTGGTGAAATCAAAACGGGATCAACTGCACGCGGTGAGCGTACGGCAAAATACAATCGTCTTTTAGAGATTGAAACCGAAGTGATGTACGGAGAATACCTCGGGAGCGCATTGTTTAGATAATGAGTCCGGAAGAGCATGAGCAAATACTCTACAATGAGAAACATTATCAAAGCTTCAGCGAGCGGCGATTTGGTCTCTCAACGCCGAAATTTTTGGTTGCGTGCACCTTTGTCCTTGCGCTCTTCGTCTATCTCGGTATTTTGATTTTTGGAAACAACTCTCTTTCGGTACTCTTTCAACTGGAAGAACATCAAGCGTATCTGATCGATGATATCGAAAATTTAAAAACACAAAATGCCGCATTGCAAAAACAATATTTTGAGCTAAAAGAGCTCGAAACAGATACTGCACCCATCACAAATGGAGCCACTCCTCATGAATAAAGTACTTTTCGTCTCAGCAGCACTCCTTTCTTGTACGTTATTGGCACGAGAAAATCCTTTTTTCTCTACCGCAGAAAGCGCTAACATGCCCCTTTCTTCCAATAAAGTTTCTCAGCAACCACCGCTAACGTCCATGACCTATAATTTCCCCGATCAAGCACGCGTCCTGAGGGAAGCTACGTTTACCTTTCAAAATGTGGATGGCAGTCTTGAGACACGGAAGCTCCAGATTAATCAAAGCATTGATTGGCACAACCCGCTTGTCCTATCGCAAAATGGAGCACAAAAAAGCGCTGAAATTCAAATTGTTCCCAAATCAACAGGTACAGATGGTGGGTTTATCCAATTTCAATCCAACAGAAATCAGATTTCTTTGACGACCAAAGATCCGATACTGCGCTCCTTTAGCCTCAGCGACCCCAGCAGTATTATTGTTGATTTCACCCATACCGCCTCTTTTTCACCCTATGAGAAAAATTTAGGATCAGCTCCCTTTTTAAAAGTAAAAGTTACCTATCACGGAAAATTTGCACGAGCCGCTATTGCCCTTGATGGGCGATACGCTTGCAGTGTTTCCAAAACAAATTCAGGTGCGAGTATTATTTGTAAATAAAAGAAGCCTTTCCCCGCTTACGCGGGGATAGCGAGAAAGAAGATTAAGCTACCGCAGCCAATGCAGCATCATAGTTAGGCTCTTCGGTGATTTCAGGGACGATTTCTTTGTACGTAACGATTCCGTTAGCATCAACAACAAAAATTGCGCGGCACGTAACACCCGCAAGTACCGAACCGCCAAGCAATACTCCGTAAGCGTTTGCGAACTCTTTGTTACGGAAATCAGAACATACCGCTAAGTTATCGATACCTTCAGCTTGGCAAAAACGGCCAGCGGCAAATGGAAGATCAAGAGAAACGATGGTTACCGTAACATCGCTAAGACTAGCAGCCTTTGCGTTAAAGTTACGCGTTTCAGTAGCACATACCCCTGTATCCAAAGAAGGAATAACAATGATAAGTTGTTTTTTGCCCGTTGCGCCACCTACGGTAACGTCACCAAGACCTGCAGAATTTACAACGGTAATTGCCGGTGCTTTGTCGCCAACATTTACGGTATTTCCTAATAATTCTACGTCTGTACCTTTGAATTTAGTCGTTGCCATCTTGGGCTCCTGTGTTTAATTTTATGGCGGCATTGTACATGAATTGAATAATTACTCTCTGAATTATAAAAGAGATTTCTGCGATTAAGAATACTTACAGCTTACAGCGTGCATTAACATTAACATGGCTGTAATTTACAAAATTGTCTCTCGCGTACTCTTGCATTGCGGCTCTTCCTATCATTGCGGCATTGTCCGAACAAAACTCCAAGGGCGCCAAAAGAAGCGGTGCTCTATAGGTTGCCAACAAGGCTTCTATCTCTCCTCGTAAATAGAGATTTGCACTCGCTCCGCCAACGATAGCAAAACGCTGCGGCTTGTGGATTTTGAAATATTTTTTGAGTTTTTGAATCAGGTGATCCGTGGCCGTTTTCTGAAACGCAGAAGCAATATTGGGATAATCTGCGGAGGAGCTGGCTTCAACGGCTAAGCGAACTTGATTTTTTAATCCTGAATAGCTAAATGCGATCAGGGGAGACTGCCATAGCGGAACGGTAAATGCAAAGCGGCTGCTATCACCGCCAAGCGCAAGCTTCTCTATCAGAGGCCCGCCAGGATAACCAAGCCCCATCATTTTCGCGACTTTGTCAAAACTCTCTCCATAACTATCGTCCATGGTTGTGGCTACCGTTTCCATCGCCTCATGCGACGTCACTTCGATGAGTTGCGTGTGTCCGCCTGATACCAATAAAACCGTAAGGGGAAATTGAGCTTCCTTTTCTATAAAAAGGGAATAAATATGCCCCTTGAGATGATTAATAGGAAGGATAGGAATGTTCAGGGTTATGCTCAACGCCTTTGCCATCACGACACCCTCTATAAGCGTTACAGACAGTCCCGGTTCATTGGTCACTGCGATTGCTTTGAGCTGTGAGAACCATGGACTGCACTCTTCTAAAATAGCCGGCAAAGCAAGGGCATGCAAGCGACTGGCAAGCTCTGGAACCACTCCTCCGTATTTGGAGTGCTCTAATTCTTGAGAAATCTTTTTATGATAAATGAGCTTTTTGGTTTTTATCTCTGTGATAGCAATGGAGCTGTCATCGCAACTGCTCTCAATACTCAAAATCATCCCATAACCCATTCTTTTGCCCATGGCCATTCACCAAAACCACTGTCGGCATTAATGTGCCCCGCATTTTCCAGTACTTTCATCTCAATGTCTAATACCTCTTGAAGCGTTGACGCTTCCTCCGAACTCATATACGGATCATTGGTAGAGGTTACCAGCAATGCCTCCTCGGCATATAAAAAATCAGGAATGGATACGGGGAAAAAACTTTTAAGGGTGTCCAATTCCAGATCAAGACGGGGTGGTGCCACCAAAAGAAGACGTTTAACCGGATCTATCTCCCCTTCATTGCACAAATGGAGCCACAAAATATTTCCCAATGAGTGACAAATAACCACCTCAGGCTGAAATTGCGCCATGAGCTCTTTTACTTGCGTCATCCATCGGTTTTTGGTCGGAAAATGAGGGTTATCTAAAAGTGGAAACGCAACCATCCCGTAGTCTTTGGCAATTTCACCCGCCAACCATGCTTGCCAATGCGGGTTATCGCTTCCACCCCATCCATGCAACAAGAGAGTTTTTTCTCTCATACGCGCCTCCTTACATAATGACGAACGTCCCTGTCGATGTGAAAAACATCCTCAATATTTTTTGGCTCTTCATCAAAACGTTCAAACGCGTGAATAACCTGATTTGAAATTTCCCCAAAACCGATTTTACCCGCTATGAAAAGCTCAATGGCTGCTTCATTGGCAGCATTAACGACAACACCTCGCTTTGGATTGCGTAATAATTCCTGTCGTATCTCCCAGATTGGGTAGCGCTCTACGGTGATTTCACGAAACTCTAAGGAACCCACTTCCAGTAAATTTACCGAAGGTAAAATCTTTGCGTCCATCTGTCCCATCAAGGCGTAGGCAATAGGAAGCTGCATATTAGCACGGGCAAAATGCGCCGTGGTAGATCCATCTTTATAATCGATAAGCGCGTGAATAATGGATTTTGTTTCAATGACCGCATCGTATTGGCCCTCACCAAAAAGCCAGCGCGCTTCAAGCAGTTCAAACATCTTGTTCATCATTGAGGCACTGTCGATCGTGATTTTCTGTCCCATAGACCAATTGGGATGGTTGAGGGCATCTTGGAGTGTTGCTTCTTGAATCTTTTCTATGGGCCAATCTCTAAAAGCACCGCCGCTTGCGGTGATGAGCATCCGCTCAATGGGACGGGAGCTGTTGTTGAGATACCATAGACCAAAATGCTCACTGTCGATGGGCTGTATTTTGGAAATGTCCATAAATGCGCCAGCTGCCACAAGCGATTCTTTGTTTGCCAAGGCGACACGCTTGCCGGATTCAATCGCTTTAAGCGTAGGACGCAACCCCGCAAAGCCGACAAGGGCATTAATCACCAAAGATGCGCTCGAGGAAGCGATAACGTCCAAGATGGCCTCTTCGCCTTGGAGCACACAGGGGTGGTTAACCCTTGAACTATCCACACCCTGCGCAACAACAACAAGGGAGGGGTTATGAATGCCAATTTGCTGATTTAAAAGAGCAACATTACGCCCCGCAACCAATACCTCCACCCGCAGTCCGAATTGCTGCGCGATCGTCAGGGCATTCACCCCGATAGAACCTGTTGATCCTAGGAGGATCAAGCAAGACCCCGTAAAAAAACGAGCATTATAATCGAAGAGAATAAATAACCGTCAATACGGTCTAAAACACCGCCATGCCCGGGGAGAATCGATCCGCTGTCTTTGACCCCTGCTTGTCGTTTAAGGTAACTTTCAAAAAGATCCCCAAAAACCGATCCGATCGCCGCCATAAAGGAAATAATAATGGCTTGAGGAATGTCTTGGACAATCGTAATACCAACAAAGAAACCTGCTGCTGTCGCGACAACGACTCCGCCGTACACGCCCTCTCTTGTTTTGCTGGGAGAGGAGATGCTAAAAGGGGTTTTGCCAATGCTTTTACCTACAAAATAGGCACCCATATCCGCTGAAGCAACGACCACAACCAGCCACAATAAGGCTCCAATATCGTAATTTTGATAAAGGCTCAGGGTGAAGAGCATTCCCGCAGTAGGATACAAAAAGGGCAAAAAGTTTTTAGGAGCAATGTTTTGCGTGTACGCCAAAGCGCTTGCGAAGATAATCCCAGCGATAACGACCAAATCTTCCCCGTAAGGGTACAAAGCCGCCGCAATCCAAAGCATCGCCGCATACGCATACAGGGAATTATTATTAATATCAAACAGACGATTGGCTTCGTGAAAAGCCAAGAGATAGACAACGCCCAAGACAAACCATATCAACCAAAAATTATTGATTAATCCTATCGCAAGCACTCCCAGTCCTAAAAAAATGGCAGTGACAATTCGAGTTTGTAATCCACTGTTCGCAGCTTGCATCTAAATGTCCTATTTTTGTACGTTAATTATGTCGCGAGTATAGCGTAATATCACACTTTAATATCTAAAAGATGCAAGGGCTTTGATTCTTCCGGTGTGACGGCATCGCCCTCGTGATGTTTTGCGCGTTTTTCTTCCTGTTCGGCTTGCTCTTTGGCGTGCTCACGATCAGGATCAACCGACTGATTCTCTTCGGCAGGGCGGACCTCTTGAACCTCTTTTTCTTGTTCTTGTATAATCGCTTGTGCGGCCAATGCTTGAAGCTCAAAACGATTCAGCTGAACATTTTTATCGCTCGCCACACTCGCCATTTGCTGATTTACATAGATCGTATTTCCGACCGGACCTATTGCCATAGCACTCACCTCACTTTTAAAACACTATCCCTTGTCCACGGTAATCGTCTTAGCGTCCGTATATAAAACGTTAGCACCATTTTGAATTTTCACACCACGTCGTGGAGTATAATCGACCAAATAGCGCCCTTTTTCAAATACCGAAAAATCAACGCACAATTTAGCAGCAGCCCGTACTATTTTTTCATTCAGCTGCTGCTTGTCGGTGGTGATGATTACGTGCGCAGACGGGCGGTCTTTGAGGTGCATCCATACGTCTTTGGCGCGCGAATTTTGCAACAGCTGGAGGTTTCCTTTTTCGCTTTTTCCCAGTGAGACTTTGTGCCCCTCAATCCAAAATTCAGCGACACTGTCTGAGTGCTTTGCCGTTGGTTTGGCTTTTGTTCCTGCGGTTTTTGCGGGGAACAACAAGGCTATTTCTTCAGGTGTTTTGGCTTCTTGAATGGTCTGTGTGAACAATGCTAGGTGACGTATTTTTTCTTCCAAATTTTCCCGCTCTTTATGCAACCCAAGCGCTTTTTGCTTGGCTTTTTTGGAACGTTTAAAGAACCATTGCGCCATCGAACTG
>JAUPLR010000040.1 GCA_030836825.1 Campylobacterota bacterium | reverse complement strand
ACTACATCATTACCCGAAATGATGGTGAACGGGCAAATGAAGCGGTGAACGAACTGGTTTTTCACTTGTTACTTTCCATTGTGATCATCGCTATATTGCTTGCCTTTGTTCTGGGATGGAGAGAGTCGCTTATCGTTACCTTCACCGTTCCTGCGATCTTGGCAATTACCCTCTTTATTGCCTATCTTACGGGACAAACGATTAATCGTATCACCCTTTTTGCTTTCCTGCTCAGTCTTGGTCTGCTTGTCGATGCCGCCATCATTGTTATCGAAAACATACACCGCCATTTTCACGCCCCAAATGCGCATCAGTTGGACATCGATCAACTGATGATCGAAGCAACCGATGAGATCGGTGCGCCTACCAACATTGCGACGCTTGCGATCATCTTAACAATGATTCCTATGGCATTTGTCGGGCAAATGATGGGACAGTTTATGAAACCTATACCTGCCAATGTTCCCGTAGCCCTCGTCGCATCGTTGTTTGTTGCCTATATCTTTACTCCCTATCTGGCTGTTCGACTGCTCAAAAAACCCGACAACCATAAGGCGCACTAATGTATCAAAAATTTGAAAACTACCTATTGAGTATCCTCAACGCGCCTTCCAAAAAAAAGAAGCTTCTCTGGCTTACCCTTGGTGCTTTTATCCTCTCGATTGCGTTGATACCCACGCAGTTGGTTATGGCAAAAATGCTCCCAGGAAAAAATAATGATACTTATTCGATCTATATTGATCTTCCCAGCGGAAGCTCGATCGAACAAACCAGACAAACCAGCGAGTGTGTCACCGCACTACTGCAAAAAGAGCCCGAAGCACTGGACATGGAAGTGTTTTTAGGGACAGGATCTCCTTTGGATTTTGCAGGTCTTATCAAAGGATCCCATTTTAAAAATAATGAAAATGTTGCTGAAATCGTCCTCAATCTCACCAAAAAACATGATCGGAGCGAACCTTCGTATAGGATGGTCCAACGTCTCAGACCCCTCATCCAAAAAGAGTGTGAAAACCTAACCCCGCAAACGAGTATCAAATTTATCGAACCGCCGGCAGGGCCTCCAACAATGGCAGCTATCGTAGCGGAAATCTATGGAAATGATGCCGCAGGAATCCGTCACCTAAGCTCTCGCGTTAAAGAGGTATTGGTTAAAACCCCAGGGTTGGTAGACATCGACATCATGCAAGATGAGATTGTTGATAAACTTGAGGTGCGTGTCAACAGTGACAAAATTGCGCGCTCAGGTTTGGATATCAAACACGTTAATGATACTTTGTATCTCGCTTATGAGGGGATGCCCATAGCGGTTAAAAATTCTGAGCTTACCTCGGAACAAATCCCCCTCTTTTTGGTTCTTTCACCCGAGGGAAAAAAGTTCAGCTCCAAAGATGTCAATGAAGTGCACATGAAACTCTCCAGTCTCAGACTCATGAATACGTCAGGAATGATGATTCCTCTGACTGAGGTGGTTGAGATAACCGCTGTTAAGTCCAATCCGATGATTGTTACTAAAAATCTTCATCAAATGACCAATGTACTCGCTGAAACCGACATGCTTTCCCAAGTTTATCCTCTTATGGAGGCACGAAACGTCATCTTGGACACTTTTACAAATGAGTATGAGATACATAAAATCGGTCTTTTTAACCTCGAACTCATCGACAAAAAATCCAAAGAGCGCTACGAATTGCTCTGGGACGGAGAGATGGAAGTAACCCTAGATACGTTTGTTGATCTTGGCGGTGCTTTCATCGCTGCTCTTATCCTCATCTTTTTACTGATGGTTATCTATTACAAAAGCTTCGTTCTCAGCGGAATTGTATTATTAGGAAGCTTTCTCTCCATTGTAGGAGTACTTTTCGGTCATCTTATTATGGATGCGTTTACAGCAGATACCTTTTTTCTCACCGCAACCTCGCTCATCGGATTTATCGCCCTCATCGGTATCAGTTCACGCAATTCACTGTTGCTCATTGATTTTACCAAATCACTGATGATAGACAAAAAGATGGAGAAAAAAGAGGCGATTGCTTACGCAGCCGCAACAAGAGCAAAGCCCATCTTCCTCACCGCCGCAGCAATTATCCTCGCTTCCACGCTTCTGGCAAGCGATGCGGTATTTGGAGGATTAGGCATATCTTTGATTTTTGGAACCATTGCAGCCGTTATTTCCTCGCTCATTGTTGTTCCTGTTCTGCTGGACAATAGTGATTTAGAGAAACATTTTAAGAGTGATGAATAAACCACTCTCGGGATATGAGATATCCGATAACAATTCCATATCCTAACCCTATGAGATAGGCTAGAAGGTGCAGCATGTGGTTATTTTGTAAAGCGATAAATCCTAGCGCAAAAAAGACATAGGGAATTACACGATAAATCGAAATTAATGCGGAACCGTTTTTGACCGTATTTTCCAGAATGGCTTTCTTTTGCAGCTGTTTTTGGGCTTTGATCACCGCTTTGACGTCCGCTATCTCCAAATCACGCTCATCATCATACAAATCGTACGGATCGTCCAGTACATCTATACTGTCTTTGTGATCGCTTACCTCTACTTCGCCCACTTTTGCGTGAATCATGTTTCGATACGCATACAACGATCCCATCGTAATCATGGCACCCGAGAGCATCGCTATTTCAAAACTGGCGAATACAGCCTCTGAAATCACTAATAATAACGCGATTGGCACATGCAAGAGAACGATAAAGAGCGCGGTTTTTTTAATCTTCGCCATCATCATCTTCATTCGTATTTTTGCCCATGTTATACCGAGGGTCTTTGGCAAGAGCTTCAAATTCTTTGTACTGTTTACTATACGCTTTGTAGATATTGGCGATGGCAGCGGCAATCCCGATAGCCACACCGATCCAAAACAGCCACCCTATTCCGGTCAGTTTCTTAAGTCCTAACCCGATACCCACACCGATCAAAACCGCTACGACCATAGAAATTCCAAGCGACAGGCTCTCCGCCCCCTCGATAATCGGTTTTAATCGTGGTTTTCGCTCTTCTTCGTTTTCCATTAGAGTGTTCCAAAAATGGTGTTCGCAGCAACAATTGTCTCTTCGATCATCGCATCGGTGGTTGCTGTCGAGATAAATCCGGTTTCAAACTGCGAACACGCAAAATAAAAGCCGGCATCCAACATCGCCGCATGAAATTTTGCAAAACGGTCTGTGTCGCTCGTAAGCGCCTCCGCAAAATTAGTAACAGGACTTTCACTAAAGAAAAATCCGAACATCGATCCACGTACATCGGTTTGTAACGGAATATTATGTTTTTTGGCCGCCTCACTAAATCCTTGCATCAACCGCTTTGCTCTACCCTCAAGTATTCCAAACACACGGGCGTTTTCACGCAGCTTTCGTATCGATGCGAGACCTGCAGCCATAGCCACTGGGTTACCGCTGAGCGTGCCTGCTTGATACACGCCGCCCTCTGGTGAAAGACACGCCATTATTTCGCGACGTCCGCCAAAAGCACCTACTGGCATACCGCCGCCGATAACTTTACCCAGCGTTACCAAATCTGGTTTCGTTCCCGTGATACTTTGGGCACCGTGCAAACAGGCACGAAAACCGCTCATAACCTCATCAAAGATCAACAAAG
>JAUPLR010000039.1 GCA_030836825.1 Campylobacterota bacterium | reverse complement strand
CCTCACACGCGGACGTTTTGACAACAAACTAGCAAGCGCCGATGAACTCAGCCGCGCGATTGCCGATCTCTCAAGCACAAAAGCAAAAGAGGCAACGTTAAAAAGCGATCTGTTCACCCAAAAAGCAACCCTTTGGCTGCTGGGGGGATTGAAGGTGTATGAGGAGAAGGTGTTGAAGAAGACGAATTGATGCTATATACAATTATTAATGAATTTTTTATTCATATTTACACCCATCATACTCTAGCCAACCGCTAACATGACGATTACTTGGATCATGATGTGTCCAATGCACAATTCCACCCTTCGCATTATTCTCATATTCGCCGCAAAACTTTATAAAGTCACCTACTTTAAGCGCATATACCTTTGGTGCTAAATCAATATTATGAGCAACTAACAAAGTTTTCCCCGATGATAATTTTATAATAAATTTCTGATGGCGACTACCTGTATTATCATCACCAAGTAGTTTGGTAACATTTCCAGAATCGCACATTTGTGAAGCAGCCTGTACAAAAGTGGCTGTGAAAATCAATAATAAACTAATAACTCTGAAAAAATTTAGCACGAAAACATCCTTTAATGTTAAGTACATAATGGGGGCCAAGGGTTAAACCCCTTGGCTATGCTCAATTAAGCATAGGTGCAAAAATGCACAAAAGCAGTAGTGCTGATACATACTTATCCATAAAGACCCCCTTCTTGTGTTCTTTGGAGGGCAAAAAAAAAGGTCGAAGGGTAATTAATCCCTCGACCTTAGCGTTACCGCTCCATTGAACACAAGAAAAGTTGTATCAGCGTAAAAATTATACCACAGTTTTTATTGCAAACGTTATCCGACCAACGCAATCGCGTCAATCTCTACCAATGCATTTTTAGGCAACGTTTTTACCGCAACGGTCGAACGTGCAGGCTTATGATCGCCAAAAGCTGCCGCATACAGTTCGTTCACCGCCACAAAATCATCCATATTATCGAGAAAAATCGTTGTTTTTACAACCTGACTCATCGAGCTTCCTGCTGCTTCCAAAACCGCTTTGAGATTGGACAACACTTGCGCGCATTGTTCTTTCACATCACCCGCTAGCATCACACCCTCAGGTGTCAAAGCGATTTGACCTGAGGTAAAAACCATCCCGTTGGCAATCATCGCTTGGGAATACGGACCTATTGCCGCTGGGGCATCGGGAGTTTGTACTATTGTCATCATGAAAATCCTTTATTTTTTGTATTTGCGTAGCGCGTCATCGAGAATGGCGTTGTAATCTTCACTGCCCCAGTAACCGGGAATCGAGTAAAGCACCTTACCGTTCGTCGGGTTTATAAAATAGCTCATAGGGACCATTTTAGCGGTCAAGTTTTTAGGATAAATGCTTTTATCTTTGGTCACATTGACCGCTTGAAACTTGGCATTGATACGTGCGATGATCTCTTCATCTTGCATGGTTGTATTTTCGAGTTTACGGCACCAGCGACACTCTTCGGTCGTGATTAACACCATCAACGGTTTGGACTCTTTTTTGGCTTTTGAAAGTGCCGTATCATACGAAGCATTCCACGCAATCTCTGCGCCAAAAACCCAAATGCTCAGCATCATTAAGAAAAATATTTTTTTCATGACGTATCCTTTATCTCGCCCTATTTTATCAGAACTGTTCAATAAGACGACTGAATACGCGGTGCAATTGTTCTACTTCACGAATCGACGTTCGCTCATTGGGTGCGTGAATCGTATCGTTAATCACCCCAAACTCGATCACATCAATCCCATACGTCGCGACAAAACGGGCATCCGATGTTCCTCCTGCGGTGGAGTGCTTTGGCAAAACACCGCATACCTCACGAATCACGTCACTAAGAGTCTGAACAATCCGTGTATTGGCTTCTGTGACAAACGGCAGTGCCGATTGATCGAGACTGAGCGTATAATCAAGCCCCTCAAAGTGTTGTGCAATAAATACTTCGATAGCGGCTTTATCCGTCTTCGTTGAGTTACGAACGTTGAACATCATTTTCAATTTTCCAGGAGAGACATTCGTCGTCTCAATACCCGAGCGAATATCGGTCACCACCAACTGACTCGGGGCAAAATACTCATCCCCCTGATCCAAAAAAGCGCCCGCAACTTTAGAAAGCACCTCAGAAATCTGATGAATCGGATTGACCGCTTTTTCGGGATACGCCGCATGTCCCTGCTTACCGTGCAGTTCGAGCACACCGTTGATCGAACCGCGTCGCCCTACTTTGATCGCATCTCCAAACGTCGCTTCACCCGTAGGTTCCGCCACCACAACCGCATCGGGTAACAAATGGTGTTCTTTGAGATACGCGAGGACTTCAACGGTTCCAAATTTTGCGGGTCCCTCTTCATCAGAGGTGAGCAAAATCGAGAGTGTCCCGTTAAAATGTTCGGCATCTTTGAGTGCTTGGGTAAACGCACTCACACCGCTTTTCATGTCCTGCGCGCCGCGCCCATAGATGTATCCATCGATCTGCGTGGCACTATAGGGATCGGTAACCCATCCATCCCCTGCGGGAACCACATCCACATGTCCTGCAAAACACAGATGGGATCCCTCACCAAAACGACGATAAGCAAAGAGATTTTTGACCCCTTCTCTATCGATGCGAATGGTCGTAAATCCGATCAAATAATGTTCGATAAATTCCAGCATCCCCCCATCATCGGGAGTTTGGCTTTTGGATTCTATAAATTTTTTAAACAGTTCAATAACGTTCAATGGGTTTCCTCTATAATAATCATGAGCCCTAATTATAATCTCACGTACATTGATTTTGCCTTCGGTAGAGTTAAGCTGACGTGTGCGTTCAAGACTTGACGAGAGAGGCGATATCCTGCATTGCACCAAACAGTGCTTCTTTCGTTTCATATCGTATCTCCACACGATTGATCGGAACATCGCCAATGGGATCAAAATCGCAGATCAGAACATAGGCTTCAAGTACAATCCGATCTTTTTTCATCTCTGCCCATTCCAGCGAAACCTGCGCACTCTCTCCTGCCGCACTGATCAATGCCGCAGGATACAAACGAGTCACGAGGGATACATCAATCTCCCCACCCTCATACGTGTATACTTTTTGAGTCATACTCCAATCTCCTGCAGTTCATAATGTTGACGTAACCATCGGTAATAGACAGCAGCTGTCAAAAAGGCACCACCCAATACCAATGTGATCGATTCCAATGCCCATCCTGACTTTACCAGAAATCCGATCAACAAAGAGACCAATCCTCCCACCATTAAAAAAATCATGTCATTATACGCAACAACCCTCCCATAATATTCATAATGGGTATGCTTTTGCAAAAGAGTATAAGTATAAGACCATAACGTCGTTGTCATAAATCCAACCAGCACGGATGCCGCTAATGAACAATAAAAATCAGACATCGCCCATGCCCATAATCCTATCGCAAACGCTTCTGCAAACAGCAAAAACTCCAATCGTCTGACGTTCACCCATTCACCCAAAAACAAAGGACCGATTGCCAAGCCCACCGCACGCGCGGCATGCACCAATCCAATTCCCAATGAAACGGCAAGAATATTCATATAATACTTCTGCGCGCTCAAAACAACCAGAGCATCAAATGCCGTAAAAGCAACCACCGAATGCAAGAGCATCAAATGCCACACGACTCGCTCTTTTCGTACATAGCGCAAAGCATCCCCCATCATCGTCCTAAAACGTGATGTACTTTCACTTTTTTTCAATGTAAAATGCAAATTTATCTGAAGCACCAATACAATCATAAACAAACAAGCATCCAGCAAAAAAGCAGCTGTTACCCCGACACTGTACACTAAAAGACCACTTAATGCCATACCAAGAGAGTACGATAACGACCAAATGATTGAGTGTATTTCATTAGCACCTTGCAGTGCTTTACCACTCAAAATGCGTGGCAAAAGTGACATTTCAATCGTAAATTGAAAACTTGCCGCTGCCATTCGGGCAAACACCAAGATATATAACAATGGCAATTTCGACACTTCATCAATACTTACCAGCATCAGAGTACAGCTAATCTCTATGATGGTCAAAAAAAGCATCAACTTTTTTGGGGAAAAACGGTCAATAATCACACCGCTCAAGGGCGCTTGCAATACTCCAGCAAAAAAATGCAGCGCCGCTACAAATGCTATTGTAGAGGCATCCACATGCAATGTGATTAATAAGGTATAAATAGCCACATTGCTAAACCACGCTCCAAAATAAGCAATAAGCTGTATAAGAGAGAGCTGAGCGAGCAAAGGTTGGGTTCGTAAAAGATTCCAGTATCGTTTCATAAACGCAAGCGTAGCATAGTAAGATCGATTTGCCATTAAAGTTTTCCTTTACTCAGCCGATTTAGTCTTACTTAAACGAATACGCCTATCGCGGCTAGGGAGAAGCATTATGGAAATACTACAATCAGCAGCAAAATTGCAACAGGTCCAAATGGGAACCGCAAAAGTAACCGAAGCACCGGCACAGCAAAGTGTTCAGCAGTTGCAAAAAGCGCAAATCAGCCAAGACAAAGCATCTGAGGCAAATACCGAAGCAAAAACCGTCAAAGCAAGTTCGCAAAAGGAGATGGATGACTTGATAAGCAAGCTCAATAAATCTCTTGATCCTTTCAGTACTTCACTGCGATTTGGTTACGATGATTCATTCTATGTCTCCGTTATCGATACCCAGCGCAATGCCGTTCTTAGACGTTTCCCAGTCGAACAAGCAGAGCAACTGCTGCCTAAAATGCAAGAGGTAACAGGCATACTTTTCGATATCAAAGGGTAACTCCCGCGCATTCGTACACGTTTTATCAAGCACAATGGAGGATATTTTTATGTATAACAACAATCTTGCCTACAGCACCTATACTCAAAACAATATTGGGGTCGAATCCCCGGAAAAACTTATCCAGATGATGTACGAGGGCATTTTGCGTTTTAATATGCAGGCAAAGCGCGCTATCAAGGATGAAGACATTGAACGACGCACGTATTGGGTCAACCGTTCCAATGCGGTCATCAGTGAGCTCATCAATATTCTCGATTACAAGCAAGGAGACGTGGCGCATTACCTCGCTGGGCTGTACGGGCATCAGTTGCGTCTCCTATTGGAAGCCAATGTTCATAATGACAGTGCAAAGCTTGATGAAGTCAATCAAGTGATGAAAGGACTTCTCGAAGCATGGAGAGAAAATAGCCATGTGGCTGACTGACTTTAAAAAGGCAATTATCCTTAAAGAGTTTGAAACTCTCGGGCATCTAATCGACGAGATGCCCCCCATGGAATCCCTCTCACAGATGGAGGAGGCCGCGTATTTATTGCATCACGCCAAAACCCTTTTAGAAACCGAGCAATCTGTTACGCTTGGCTCCATTCAACAGCTCAAGAACACCATTGATTTTCTAAAAGCGACCGAAAATACCCCTGTTTCTTCCCTCAATCTCAAACTTTAACCCCACACTCATCTATTTTTTGCTAGAATCGCGCCATTTACTCCACAGTTGTGGAAAATATACTCATAGGAATCATCAATGAAAAAAGAGGTCAAAAAAGTAGTACTCGCCTATTCCGGCGGTCTTGACACCAGCGTTATCCTCAAATGGCTGCAAGATGAATATAAATGTGAAGTCGTCACCTTCACGGCCGACATCGGTCAAGGGGAGGAGGTAGAACCTGCACGCGCCAAAGCAATAAGTCTAGGCATTAAACCTGAAAATATTTACATCGAAGATTTGCGGGAAGAATTCGTCCGTGATTATGTTTTCCCTATGTTTCGCGCCAATGCCATCTATGAAGGTGAATATTTGCTTGGAACCTCTATTGCACGACCGTTAATTGCCAAACGCCAATCAGAAATTGCTCGCATTACCGGTGCGGACGCGGTAAGCCACGGCGCAACGGGAAAAGGAAATGACCAAGTACGCTTCGAGATGGGATATTTAGGGCAAGACAGTACCCTCACCATCATTGCCCCATGGCGCGAATGGGATCTCAATTCCAGAGAAAAACTATTGGCGTATGCCGCAGAGCATGGTATCAAGATTGAGATGAATGGACAAAAAAAATCCCCTTATTCAACGGACGCCAATTTGCTTCATATTTCTTATGAGGGCGGTATCCTAGAAGACCCGGCATCTGAGCCCGAAGAGAGCATGTGGAAATGGACAACCTCACCTGAAAATGCTCCTGATGTACCAGAGTACATCGAAATTGGCTACGAGAAAGGAGACCCCGTCTCTCTCAACAACAAAGCCCTCTCTCCCGCCAATATGTTAGAACAGCTCAATATTATCGCAGGGCGCCACGGTATCGGACGTGCAGACATCGTCGAGAACCGTTTTGTAGGGATGAAAAGCCGCGGATGCTATGAAACGCCGGGCGGCACATTGATGCTCAAAGCACACCGCGCCATTGAATCTTTGACACTTGACCGTGAAGAAGCCCATCTCAAAGACGAATTAATGCCACGCTATGCGAAGCTCATTTATAATGGATTTTGGTTTGCGCCTGAACGAGAAATGCTCCAAGCCGCTATCGATAAAACCCAACAAAATGTTCGTGGAAGCGTTCGCTTGAAACTGTACAAAGGTGGTGTTTACGTCGTTGGCCGTTCATCGGACATTTCTTTATTCAATCCTGAATATTGTACGTTTGAAGAGGATTCTGTTTATGACCAAAAAGATGCCGGCGGGTTTATCAAACTCAACGCCCTACGCTTTATCATCGCTGGAAAAGCACGAAAAAACAAATAAGGGAAAATTATGAGCAGTACTATTACAAAAATTGATCCAGATTCTATTGAATTCCAAACAGAACTCGAAAAAACTGTCAAGTTTACCGATAAAGTGTGCAGCCAATTTGGTTTTGTTTACAATCCTGATGCCCAAATCAATCAAGGTATTCAATTTGGTTTGACGCGCAATAAATTAATGCACGGCAAACGCTACTGCCCTTGTTTCTTTATCACCGGAAACAAAGAAGAAGATCGCATCTGCCCGTGTAAGCCGGCATTAACTCATGAAATTCCGCAAGACGGTGTGTGTCACTGCCAAATTTTCTGTACCCCAGAATTTGCAGCAGCGCAGATACAAGCTGAAGAACTGCAAGAAGTAATCCACAAACACTCTCGAGGACTCTCAATTGAAGAGTGTGAATTTTTACTCCAAAAGAAGAACATCGATACCGATGAACTTGCGTCCCTTTTTGAAGCGCGCACGCTTGGAATGGTTAATTTCAAAGTCGTTGACGTACGTGAATGGATGGAGTGGAAATCAGGGCGTATTGCAGGCGCAGATGTTTTGATACCCACAAGCAGTTTCTTCCAGACATTGACCGAAGCCGCACTAAGCATGGATGAGCATATTATTGTTTACTGTCATGTTGGAAGCAGAAGCGCTCATTGCCAACGTATCTTAACGGATATGGGCTATAAAAAAGTGTCCAATTTAGCGGGTGGAATCGTCACCTATCACGGTGAAATTCTACGCGGATAACTCAAAGGAAAAAAATGAAAGTATTATTAACCAAAGACGTCAAAGGTGTCGGTAAGTCTGGTGAAATCAAGGATGTAGCCGACGGTTATGGCAAAAATTTCCTCATCGGAAAAGGATTGGCGCTTGCAGCAACCAACGAAGTGTTAAAAAGATACGAATCGGATCAGCGCAAAAAAACAGCCAATGACGCAGCCCAAATTGAGCGTCTAAGCGCTGTTAAAACCACTTTGGCAAATATCAAAGTGGTCATTAGTAAAAAATTGGGCGATACGGGGCATCTTTTTGGTTCCGTTACCAAAGATGAAATAACCCACGCACTTCAAGTACAGCATGGAATTGAAATTGATAAAAAAGATCTCGATGCCAAACACGGTATCAAAACCACTGGAATGCACGATCTTGATCTCAAATTGGGACATGGTATTCACGCCACCCTTCACGTAGAGATCAAAGGTGAGTAAAGCCGGATTCGTAGCGCTCATCGGACGTCCGAATGCTGGAAAAAGCACCATGATGAACTGGATTTTGGGTGAGAAAATCGCCCTTGTCAGTCAAAAAGCCAACGCAACACGCAAACGCTCCAACGCCATCGTGATGCACAATGACGATCAAATCATCTTTGTGGACACGCCGGGTCTTCATCAGGCTGAAAAAATGCTTAATCAGTACATGCTCGAAGAAGCGCTCAAAGCCATCGGTGATTGTGATATCGTTGTCTATTTGGCACCGGCATCCGACAAAACGAGTTTTTATGAGAAATTTCTAGAGATCAATGGCGACAAACGCAAACACATCATCGTTCTCAGTAAAATCGATCAAATTTCTCAAAGTGATTTACTTAAAAAAATCGGCGAATACAACCAATACAGCGATAAGTTTGAAGCGCTTATTCCCATGTCGGTCACGAAAAACGTGGGGAAAGAGGACTTACTTAACACCATCGTGAAACATCTCAATGAATCTCCATATTTGTATGATCCTGAGAACATTACGACCGAGATGATACGTACGATTTATAAAGAGTTTATCCGCGAAGCCATCTTTGACAACATCAGCGATGAGATTCCCTATGAATCGGACGTACTAATTGACAAAATCGAGGAAGACTCTCCGACAGAGCACATACGCGCTACCATTATTGTTGAAAAAGAGTCTCAAAAAGGGATTATCATCGGGAAAGGGGGTGTCGCCATAAAACGTATCGGCAAAAGCGCCCGCGAAAAGATTGAACGCCTTGCCTCCAAACCGGTGTATCTGGAACTCTTTGTTTCCGTTAAGAAAGGATGGAGTACCGATAAAAAGTTCTTAGGCGATTTGGGATACGAATGGTAAAAAACCTTTTCTTATTTCCTCTCTTGCTCACCTCTCTTTTTTCGGGTGAAGTGATGGATCTCTACCAAAGGGGCGGAATGCACGCAATTACCAAAGAAATTGATCGCGGCATAGGCGAAAGCACCTATTGGCAGTCCAAACTGACCAAAAAAGATCTGCGTTTTGGCTACCATGAATCTACCAATACTCTTTTAATTTGCGGAAAAGATCAGTCCAGCCTCAATGTGTACCGAAAAGACAAGAACGACCGCTTTTCTCTCCTCAAAAGCATCCCCGCCTTTACCGGAAAATACAATGGCGACAAAATCAACGAGGGGGATCGAAAAACTCCGATTGGTGTATATACCCTCACGCAAAAGCTCAATACCGTTGACCCTTTCTATGGTCCCATGGCCTTTGTCACCTCTTACCCTAATCTCTATGATCGCATACGCGGAAAAAATGGTTCTGGCATCTGGATTCATGGCGTCCCTGTCAATGGCGATCGAGACAGTTTTACAAAAGGGTGCATCGCTATCAACAATGACGAGCTAACCGGATTGGATCAAACGATCGATTACAAGAACACCTTGCTTCTTATTGATTCAAAACTTAAAGAGCACCCAACCTCTCCCTATGCGACTATCCTCTCACAGCTGTATCAATGGCGATTTGCTTGGAAATACAATGATTTTCAGTCCTACCTCTCCTTTTACGATACCACATTTATCCGCAATGACGGGATGGAATACTATGATTTTAAAAATTACAAACAACGTATCTTTGACAAAAAAGAGCCCAAAGAAATCCTTTTTTCTAATCTGAATATCATTCCCTATCCTGGGGAACGCTCCAATTTATTTATGGTAACTTTTGATGAGATCTATACAAGCGCCAGCCACAATTTTTCAGGGCAAAAATCCTTGATGCTCTTGCTCAATGGCGACCAATCCATCTCAATCATTTCCGAGCAATAACATGCGCTTTATCCTTGCGCTTTTATTGCTAAGCACCCTTGCGTATGCTCTCCCTTTTTCCCTCGTTAAGCATGAAACATCAAAAGAGATAGGACCCACCCTTTTTGTCATTGGCGGAATACACGGGAATGAACCGGGCAGTTATTTTGCGGCCTCTATTCTAACTCAATATTACACCATCACAAAGGGGAACCTATGGGTTATCCCCAATCTGAATCATAAAAGCATCATGATGAACAGCCGCGGGGTCAATGGAGATATGAATCGTAAATTTGCGGATATTGACATAGATGACATGGATTATCAAATCGTTGACGAGCTTAAAAAAATCATCACGGACCCGCAAGTAGATCTTATCCTCAACTTGCATGACGGGCATGGTTTTTACCGGAAAGAGTACAAAAACACCATCTTCAATCCAGGCGCATGGGGACAAACCTGCGTTATTGATCAAGGAGTACTGGACTGCGATCACCCGTATAAAGATCTCGATAAAATTGCTTCAACAATTAGTCGAAGCCTAAACGACGGATTGATCCAAGATCACCATACCTTTTACGTACGCAATACCAATACTCGATTTGATGATGAAGCGATGAAACACTCACTTACTTTTTTTGCGATCAATCATAACAAACCCGCGTTTGCCCTCGAAACGTCCAAAAACCTCCCGACATTAGAGGAAAAAGTTTTTTATCAGCTGCGCGCAATTGAGGGTTATATGCAGTACATGGGGATCACCTATGCGCGTCCTTTTGAATTAACGGCAGAAAAATTAAAAGAAATTATAAAAAGAAACGGTAACGTTACGATTAACAACAATATTCATCTAAATTTGGAAAATTTAAGAGCTGGTTTAAGTTTTGTTCCGCTAAAATCAGAAGGTAATGATTTTAACTTCACCCATCCGCTTGGCGGAATGATGCAAAATAAGGGGAAATACAATCTCTATATTGGCAATCAAATGGTATCGTCGCTGTCTCCCAGTATTCATCTTAGTGGGGAATGCAGTGAGGAGATGCGTATAGAGGTTGATGGAAAAGAAGAAAAACTTAATTTTGCTAAAGAATACTTGATAACTACCGATGTTATGATCGTTAATAAGTCGCTAGCACGAGCAAACATCATCGGTTTTACCCGTGAGGGCAGGGTCGATGAAAGTAATATGCGTGTCACGTTAAGAGATTTTGACACAAAATACGCAATCGATAAGGATGCAAAAGCCTATCGAGTTGAGTTTTACCGTGACAATAACTTTTGTGGCATGACATTGATACATTTTAAATAGGAAAATAGGATGAGCAAACAGCAAACGTTTTCAACTATCATATCAGCCAATCCTTATCGGAATGATTATTATGTTGGTACGCTTAACAGCATTTCAAGCATTGCTTCGCCGTCGTTTTCAAAAGAGCAGTACGCCATCTCTTTTTTAAATACAAAGGGGTTTATTTCCGCTTTGGTCGGCATCAGTAAAAATGTTCCCGAAGATGATGTATACGATGCACTGGAAAACAAAGTCTATGAAGAACTCGCTCTTGACATGGCAGTTGAATATCAGTTTCAATACATCGAAGCGGTCAACAGTTCTACGGAAAGTGAGCGTTTTTATCACGTATTTATTGTTGATCCGCTTACCTTGGAACAAGAGTTCGCGCCTACCATAGAAACCATAAAA
>JAUPLR010000038.1 GCA_030836825.1 Campylobacterota bacterium | reverse complement strand
GTTCAGGCGTTACCAAAAGTATCACAAAAGGGGGCGTTTATGGCGGCTTTCCTCTGATGGAGCATAAATTATGGCTGAAACTTCAAGCGAAATTGGCTAAAATAGGATGATTAGAATGAAAGGGAACGTATGAAAAAACTGGGCATGTTGACGGTTTTTGCTGTGCAACTTATGTGTGCTGACACTGATATGTCGAGTATGCGTATGCCTGATTCTATTCTGGATGCCATTCGTTATTGTGAATGTTTAAAAGAATCGGATGGGACGTGTAACCCAAACGTTATCCGTTTGAATGCCGTTGAAGACGCCCAAAGGGCTAAATTCGCCGGTTTTGCCGTAAACGGACACATTATTCGCTGCAATTCTACCGAAGAGTGCGCCGCCCAAGCGCAAGCTCTTATCAATGGCGGTATTACAAACTTAGACCTTGGACCTTATCAGATCAACTACAAATACCATCCAAATCCAATGCTGCATGAATATTTTATAGACGCAACGGAACGGGAACATGCCAATAGAATAATTACCGGCTTGGTAAAAAGTTTTGGTTATTCATGGGAAACGCTGGGGCGTTATCACCATTTTAGCGCGACGGATCGAACCCGTAATGAAACGTATTATCGTAAAATGTACGCCTACATCTACGGAAACAACCGCTAGAAAATACCTTTTTTTTTAAGGTTGCTTTATTCAAAATCAGATACACTCTTGACAGCTTAATCAATGAGGAGAATTTATGAGTGCGTCCGCAACAATCATCAAAGAAATACCGTTAGAGGGAACCAAAAAAGGGCTTATTACCGTGAGTAAAGTGGATGCTCCGTATGGCGAGGGGAGTGACAGCGTTGCGAGTATCGGTATTTCATTAAGCGGGGATGCCAAAAATCCCGAATGGAAAGTGCACCTTCCCATCGGCAATATTGACGAGGTTATTGCGGCGTTGCAATTGATTAAATAATCAATTGCTTTATTTACGCAGCGCGGCTACGTAGGTTTTGATACGCTTGATTCCTTTACGAATGCTTTCGATGTCTGTTGCAAAACTAAATCGGAAGTAACCCTCAGCTCCAAATCCCAATCCCGGAACTACCGCTACGCCTTGCTCTTCCAAAAGTCCTTTACAAAATGCCAAAGAATCGTTGCTGATTGCTTTGATGTTGACAAATAAATAGAAGGCTCCGGCAGGAGAGAGTACGGATAGCCCATTGATTTCATTAAACAGCTTCACGGATTCATCTCTGCGCGCTTTAAACGCTTGACGCATGGATTCAACATCCGCGTCTGCTTCACCATTCAAGCCTACAATGGCTGCTTTTTGCGTGATGGTGTTAATATTGGAAGTGCTTTGGCTTTGCAATTTTTTGGTTGCTTGGATGATCTCAGTATTTGCAGAGGCCATGTAGCCAAAACGCCATCCCGTCATCGCTACAGATTTGCTAAGACCATTGATGGTAACGGTACGTTGGAACATATCGTCACTCACGGAAGCTGCGGACACGAATTCGCCGTCGTAGATTAGTTTTTCATACATTTCATCGCTGGCAACGATAATCTTTGTTCCTTCAAGCACTTTACCCAATGCCGCCAATTCTTCGCGTGAATATACGGCTCCTGTTGGATTAGAGGGAGAGGTGAGAATAAGCATTTTCGTCTTTGGGGTAAGCGCTGCTTTGAGTTGCTGTGGGGTGATTTTAAAGCCGCTTTCGTCATCCGTCATGATTTCTACGACCGTACCGCCGCAGTACTGTACTAACTCGGGGTAGGTGACCCAATAGGGTGCGGGGATAATGACTTCATTGCCTTCTTGGATGGTAGAAGCAAACAAATTGTACAGAGAGTGTTTTGCCCCATTATTGGCAATGATTTGGTTTGGTTTGTACACTAAACCGTTGTCACGTTCCAGTTTATGTGCAATAGCGGCTTTGAGTTCAGGGATACCATCTACGGCGGTATATTTTGTAAACCCCTCATTGATAGCGCGGATGGCTGCATCTTTGATCACTTGCGGTGTATCGAAATCAGGTTCACCGGCTGAAAAACTTATAATGTCTTTGCCCTGTGCTTTGAGTTCTTGAGCCAGTGTCGAAATAGCAATGGTAATCGACTCTGAGAGTGTATTTACGCGATCGGTTAGCATGTGCAGCCTTTAACTTTTTTTGAAATTATAACAAAACAACTCTCCATTTTTTCTTTCTTCTGCCTTAGGTAAAAATGATTTGATTTTTACCGGATGTTTTGCTCTCCATCAGCCCTAATCCCGTCCTTTTAATAAAACCATCAATGTCATCATTGGCTTTGTGCATAGTAGCCCCTATGCTTACGGTGAGTTCAATGGTTTTTCCATTATAAATGAGATGGGAGTGTTCTACTTTATGGCGTATTTTTTCAGCGATTCCCATGGCTTTATCACGTTCACATCGATTTACAAGCACCGCAAACTGATCTCCGCCATATCGATAGACGTTGTCTCCTGTGCGTACCATAGCTTTTATCGTTTGCGCTAAAAAATAGAGCACTTTGTCTCCCGCTGTGTGACCGTACGTTTCATTGATTTCTTTGAAGGCGTCCGCATTGATCATCAACGAGAGAAGCGGTAGATCATGATCCGTTCCGTTTGGCAGTATGTCCGCTAAATCTTCCATGTATTTGCGATGATTGAGCAAATGGGTTAACGGGTCTGTGGTTACGGCTAGCATCGCGTCATCAAGCCGCTCATGCAAATGGGCAATCATTTCTTCGGATTTTTTGAGCTCTGACGCCATATCCGAACCCAGTTTCGTCAGTCCATCCGCCATTTTGATGCAGTGGTCATGCGTGTTGTCGCGCGATACTGTTTGGTTGTATGCGTCCAAGAGTTCACATTGTGCAGCCGCAACGGCTGAAATAGCACCGTGGGTGCTAACAAAACTGTCAATAGCGGCTTTTGCTAATTCTAGGTACTTAACCATACTGTCAATTTTTTCGTCCAGCGCTGCATCCTCTTTGAGCGCATTTTTGAGGGTACTGTCGGTTATGGCGTCAAAAATCCGGTTAAAATTCTTTTGATAATGGATAGGATAGGGGGGAATATGCATCGCCTTGAGCGCTAACATCGCTTCATCGTGGATGGCAATAATTTTATCATAGATAGAGTTGTTCTCATTTGGCATATTCTCCACCTCCTCTTCTTAGGTATTTTTTTTAGCAACAAAAGACGCGATTTTTACTTTTTCGCCATACATGTTTTTTTCATCGCGCTCTTCATAAAACAGTGTGGTTAAATCACAAAATTTTGTGGGTAATTCGTTAGAATGTAGAAGAAAATCAGGATTACTGGGGTTGTGATACCCTTCGCCATACGCAGTGATAAACGTTTCAAAAATAAGGATTCCCCCCTCTTTTAGCCCTGCCATTATGGAAGGGAACAGCTTTCGCTCTAGGTAGTTAATATTGAGTATCAGATCATAGCGGTTTGGGGTAATCGAATACGTGGTTAAATCCGTTTCGATAGTATGGATCATCGTTGAGGACTCAATTTGTGAGAGGGCATAGTCCGATAGGTCCACGGCATCTATTTCATATCCCAGCTTTGCCAAATAATGGGTATTGCGCCCAATCCCGCAAGCAATGTCCAATGCTTTCTTGCCGAGGGAGCGTTTCGCGTGTTCAATGACAATCGCAGACGGATTGGTAGGCATGGGTGCGCTTTGGTGCTTGGTATTCCATCGTGTTTTATCGTTCATATTGTCCTCACCCTTCTTGATTGTATTATACCAAACTTAATTAAGGAAACATACGCTCGTCATTCCGTACTTACGTTTAAATTTTTTTGCAAATGCAGAATTTTTATGGCATGATACGGTTTGTTAAATTTATTTTATTTATTTATGTTTAATTTCAAGAAGGTATTCAATGGATAAGTTAAGGCTGCTGATTGTTGATGATTACGAAATCAATCGTGCCGTGATTCAGTCGATTTGTCGAAAAATGGATGGTTTTGAGATGCGCGAAGCCGCAGACGGACTTGAGGCGGTGGAGATGGCTGAACAGTGGCATCCGCATATCATTTTGATGGACATAATGATGCCTCGTCTGGATGGGTTTGAAGCGACCAAGATTATAAAATCACGTTATCCCGATATTATTATCATGGTCGTAACGGCTGCGGCTGACAAAAAACTTGAAGAGGCTTTTGCCAATATTGGGGTCACCAATTACATTCACAAGCCGGTAGATAAGGAACTTTTACGGTATAAACTCAAAAGTTTCGCGGCATTACTGCACTCAAAAAAGGGCAATTTCGCGATTCATTCGCCCAAAGCGGCGCTTAACCCCTTTTGCAGTGATGTTCGTCATTTTACTACCAATTTTGAGATCACCGATGCGGATTCGATGATGGATTTTGGAATGTGGATATTGATGCGTTGTGATTCAACTGGGCAAAATGCGTCTATGCATGTGGATACGGCGATCGAACTTTTTTATCAAATCATGCGTTACAACGTGGTCAGTGGTGAGTCGTTAAATATTTCTGTGGAAGAGAATTTTGAAGAGATCTTCGTAACGCTACAGTTTGAAACGCCTGTAGAACTACAGCCAAAAGCGGACGTGCTTATAGAACAGCTGGGCTCGATGTGCGTTTCTCTCTCGAATCGTGTCCATGTACGTCTGGGTATGGCGGTTGAAAACAGCGTGATGGCAAAAACTCCGGTCGTAAAACCCGCAGT